>DASWPR010000464.1:0-5810 GCA_036398455.1 Dokdonella sp. | reverse complement strand
TGGATTGCAGCGCCGTGCGCGCAGCTTCCAGCGCGGTGCGTTCGCGCGCCGGCACGCCGGGCTGCATGTCGACGACCTTCTCGTCGTAGCCGGGCACGCCGACGCGCGAGGCGAATTCCGGATGGAACTCGGCGATCGCGGTGAGCAGCGGTTCGGCGTCGGCATTGCTGCGCGCGACCCACGCGGGGGCGGCCGGGCTCGCCGGCTCCGCTGCGCCGGCGAGGGCGCCGGCGAAAAGACAAAACAACCCCGTGACTGCCGTTTTCCAGCCTGCGCGCATGCGTATTCCCCCTGGCGAAACCCGGAAGATACTCCGGAATCGGCGCGTTCCGAAGCACGCCTCGCGGTGTGGCCGGCGACGAGCGTGTCTGCCTGCCGGCGCTTCCGGCGTCGTGGACGCAAAGCAGCCCGGAGGGCGCGAGGGAGATCCCGCAGGACGGCTTTTGGCACGAGGCGCGCGATTGCGCGCCGGCTTCGAGCGGACGGCCGCGCGTCAAGGTTGCGCGCGAGCGCGAGTCGGACGTGAGTCTCGGTGTGTCGCGGTGTGCCGCGGTGACGGCGCGGCGGCAACCGCCGCGCCGTCGTGGCTCACACTACTTGCGGGTGAACTCGATGCGGCGATTGCGCGCCTTGCCTTCTTCCGTCGCATTGTCGGCGATCGGACGTTCCGCGCCGTAGCCGACGGCGCTGAGGTTGGCGGCTGCTACCCCTTTCCCGATCAGGTAGGACCGCACCGAATCGGCACGCTGCTGCGACAAGGGCAGGTTGATCTCGTCGTTGCCGCTCGAATCGGTATGTCCGCCGATTTCGTACTGCCCGTCGTTGAGGCACTTCGCAATGGCATCCAGCAACTGCTTGTCGCCTTCGTCGATGGCTGCCGAATCGCTGGAGAAGTTGACCGTCGCGGCGATCGATCCACCGCAGCGCACATCGTCGGCCTTGCCTACCGTCGCCAGCGGGGCGACCACGACCAGCTTGTCGGTCACCGTCACGCCGGCTCCGAAGAAGTCACGTGCCGACTGCACGCGGGCTGCCTTTTCGGCTTCGCTGGCGACGACGCCGGTCAGGGTCACACCGTCGTTGTTGCAGGTGATGCCGCTGCGGAAGCCGGATTTCAGCCAGGCGAAGAGGGCATCCTGTTTGCTGGCACAGGCCCACGCCGTGGTGCCCGCATCGATGCGCAGGCGGTCGACCACCTGTTCGGCGCCATAGGTCGCGACGGCCGATTGCAGCAGTCGATCGTGCATCGCCTGATCGGGTACCACGCCGGTCAGCACGACCTTGCCGCCCTGGTAGACGAGCTTCAGATCGCTTGCGACCGCGCTGGCCGGCGCCGGGGTTGCAGGCGCGGCAGGCAACGGAGCGACCGCAGGCGGCGGCGCGACGGTCGCCGCCGGTTTGCCGCAGCAGGCGAGGGAACTGCCGGGACCGTGGCCGCCGAGCCACAGGACCAGCAGCAACAGGACAAGCAGGGCGGCGACGATCCACGTCCAGCGTGAATAGCGCGGCCAGTCGATGAAACTGGACATGTGGCGCTCCTCGTCGGATTCAGAGTTTGTGATTGGGGTCGCCGGACTTGGCAATCGCTGCCAGTTCCGCATGCAGCGTCTTCAGATCGCCCCAACGGTTGTCGAGGATCAACTGCGCCTGCTGCGCCCAGGTTGCGGGGTTGGCCAGCTTGAAGTTCGGACCGCCCCTGTCGAGCAGCACCTGCAGTTCGGGCACGCTCATGCGGGCCACTTGTGCAAAGGTGGTGACGCCCTGCTGGCGATAGAGATCTTCGATCTTCGGACCGATGCCGTCGATGACGGCGAGATCGTCGGAATGGCGCAGGGTGTAGCCGGCCTTGCGCGCGGCATCGAGGTCGACGCTGCTGACCGCCGTCGGCTTCGTCGACGAGGCAGGCGTCGCCAGGCGAGCGGCAGGATAGGAGGTCGGCATGCTCGCCGGCGGATCCCTGCGCAGAAGCCTGGACAACAGCCAGTTCAACAGCCAGCCCAGCAGAATGCCGAAAACGAACCACCAGAAACAGCAGGCAAACGCACTCATCGCGATCCTCCTCGCTCTTGACCGGCCGCGACAATTGCGTGGGAGCCCGCGGCTGTCAACGCGAGAACATTGAATGTTTTTAATATTTACAGTTTTGAGCGAAGTCGGTGGAACAGTTTGCAATTGACCTCTCTGCGATGGATCGCGTGGCTTCCATGGGCGCCCGCGGAAAAAAATGAATTGCCGACCCGACGACGTCGTACCCGCGACCGCGCGAGTCCAAGCGGGCACCGCGCGGGGGGACGGCTCATCCGGTGCCGGCGGGCTGTCGTGTCCCGGCGCGTTTGCGCGTATATCGATTTGACCGCTGCCTGCGAACGCCGAGGCCCGCAGCCGGGGCGACACCACACGCCGCTCGCGCAATCGCCCTGGGGGAGGGAGCATGCAGACAGATCGATGGCCGGCCCGCGCCTTCAGCGTTGTCGGTGCACGCGTGTTCGGTCTGCTCGGCCTGCTGGTGCTGGTCGGGCTGTGCGTGCTGCGCTCGTCGATCGGTACGCGCCTGGACACGTTCACCGTCGACGAACCCTGGCACATCGTCGCCGGCACCGCATACCTGCGCAGCGGCGATTTCAGCCTCAATCCCGAGCATCCGCCGCTGGTGAAACTGTGGGCCGGTGCTTCGATGCCGCGCGACTTCGCACTGCGCAAGGCGACCGTGCTGAGCGAGAAGACGCAGGAGCGCACCTGGGTCGAGCAGACGATGTTCATGGACAACGACCCGGCGCGTGCGCAAGCGTTCGCGCGCGCCGGCATGTGGGCGTTGCACGGCACCTTGCTGTTCGTGCTCGGGCTGCTGCTGTGGCGTGCGTGCGGTGGGGTCTGGGCGGCCGCCACGCTGGCCTTCCTGGCGCTCGAACCGACGGTCGGCGCGCACCTGCCGGTGGTGATGACCGACTTGCCGCTGGGGCTGACGCTCGCGCTCGCGGCGGTCGCGGCCGGGCTGCTCGCGGCCGGCTGGCAATGGCGCTGGGTCGGCGGTTTCGGCCTTGCGCTCGGGCTGGCGCTGGCGGCCAAGCATTCGGCGCTGGCCGGCAGCGCGGGCATCGTCGGCGTGCTCTCGATCGCGGCGCTGCTCGGCTGGCGCGACGGGCGCTGGCGCGGCGTATTGCGGCGTGCGGTCAAGCTCGCCTGCGCCTGTGTGCTGGCGATCGGGGTGGTCTGGGCGCTGTACGGGTTTCATTTCCATGCCGGCGTCGACGGCAGCGACGCGTTCAATCGGCCGATGCCGGACAAGATCGCCGAACTGAAGATCGGCTACTGGCGCGAAGGCATCGCATTCGCCGATCGCTGGGAGCTGCTGCCGCGCGCCTACCTGTGGGGCCTGGCCGATACCGTGCGCACGGGCGTCGAAGGGCGCGGCATCAGCGATCATTTCGTCTGGGGCCAGACCTACATGGGCCAGGCGCCGTGGTTTACCTGGCCGGCGGTGCTGCTGGCGAAGCTGCCGCTGGCGCTGCTCGCGCTGGTCGTGCTCGGCGCCGTGCTGCTCGCGCGGACGCGATTGCCGCCGACGGCGCGCTGGACGCTCTGGGTGGTGTCCGGCGCGAGTGCGTTTCACCTGATGGCGCTGATGGGTTCGTCCGGCGTGTGGGGCGGCGTGCGACACGCGATGCCGCTGCTGGTGATGGCGTCGATCCTCGGCGGCGCGGCGCTGGCACTCGCCTGGCAGCGCCGGTCGCGTGCCTTGATCGGCGCCGTCGCGCTGCTGTTCGCCGCAGCGTTCGCGATGACGATCGGCACGCCGCGGCTGTGGGAGTATCACAACGAGCTGGTCGGCGGCAGCGAAGGCGCCTATCGCTATTTCTCCAACGAAGGACTCGACCTCGGCCAGCGCTTCGGCGAAATCCGCGCGTTCCACGACCGCGTGATCGCGCCGAGCGGCCAGCGCATGTATTCGGACTACTGGATGGGCGAGGAGCAGATGCGCGCGGTCCGGCTGAATTATCACCGCCGCGTGGAAAGCCTCGACGACACCAATGTCGCCGGCGTCTACGAGGGCTATTTCGTCTACCCGATGAACGACACGCTGCCGCACCCGGCGTGGGACTGGGATCCGAAAGAGGTGTTCAGGGAACTCACGCTGGTCGCCCGCTTCGGCAACGCCGGCATCTGGCACGGCCGCCAGGTGCGCCCGCAGACGCGTGCGTTCAGCCTGTACGAAAAGGTCCAGGACTATGTGTACAAGGAAAACGGCAGCGATTGGCCGCTGGTGGCGAGGCGGCTGGAAGAAGTCGCGCAACTGCGGCCGCAGGCGGTGAATGCGAGCGTCGAACTCGGCAACGCCTACCTGCGCATGGGCGATGGCGCGCATGCGATCCGGGCCTACAAGCGGCCGCTGGAGCAGGACAGGATGCCCGTCGATGCGCTGATCCGGCAGCAGCTCGAAGCGCAGATCGCGCGGGTCGCGGCGAGCGACGATCCGGCGACACTGCCCCTGCTGCGCAATCCCTGGCTGGAATAGCCGTCCGGCCGGCTGCGGCGGATCGTCCCACGCGGGCGCTGCATGGCGGCTTCCTGCTGCCGATGCGGCAGACTTGGTTCACTCCTTGCATAGTGAATCTCGCCATTTTTCTACTTCGGGACAATGATGCGGGCCAGCCGCCGCTGCCGGATCGCACCGTGGGCGTGCCTGCTCGCGTTCGCCACCCCTGCCACCGCGTTCGCCGCCGACTTCGGCAGCAGCAATATCGAGCTGCTCTACGGGCATGGCTTCGATGACGGCTACACCGGCGCCAACACCAGCGACCGCAACATGGCGACGTTCACCTACGAGAACCTGGTCGTGCGCGACTGGGGCGACAGTTTCCTGTTCATCGATGTCGACAGCGGCCACCTGGTCGATTTCGCCGGCGCGCGCCGAGACCGCTCGGCGCAGGTGTATTCGGAGTGGCAGCCGCGCCTCAGCCTGAGCTCGCTCGGCGGCGGCGACTGGTCGAACGACCTCGTGCGCGACGTGTTCATCGCAACCCAGGTCAACGCCGGCGACGACGGCTTCTACGCCGGCATGGCCGGCCTCGGCGTCGACTTCAAGATTCCCGGCTTCAGCGCGATCGGCGTGAACGTCTACCTGCGCAAGGACACGTTCAATGCGCCGACCGCGCAGGTTACGACCTTCTGGACGGCGACACTCGGCGGCGCCGATTCGCGCTGGATCAGCGAAGGATTCGTCGATATCTGCGGCACCGACCACGACGGTATCGATATCATGGCGCAACCGCGCGTACTGCACGACATCGGCGCCCGCCTCGGCGGCCGGCCGGGACTCTGGTACGCGGGCATCGAATGGTATTACCACCACAACGACGCGATGACGACGAGCGTGCCCCAGATCATGATCAAGCGGATGCTGCCCTGATGGGCGCGCGGTTCTCCAGTCTGCGCGGACGCTTCCTGCTGCTGGTCGTGGCGATCTTCCTCGGCGTCGGCGCGCTGGCCGCGTTCGGCTTCTTCCGCGTTGCCGACAGCATCATCCATGGCCTCGGCGTCGGCTACGCCACGCAGTACGCCAACCAGTCGCGCGGGCGCATCCTGGCGCGCATCGAGCGCGAACTGGTGCTGACGCAGAAGCTCGTGGATTCGCCGCTGCTCAAGCGCTGGGCCGCCGACGAAGGCGATGCGGAGCTGAGGCGCGAGGCGCTCGCCGAACTCGACAGCTACCGCAAGCTGTATGCCGACCGCAGCTATTTCTTCGTCGTCGACGCCAGCCGCGACTACTACTTCAACAACGCGGACAACGAGTTTGCCGGGCGCGAAATGCG
>DASWPR010000463.1:0-18322 GCA_036398455.1 Dokdonella sp. | reverse complement strand
TCCTTGCGCACGACCTGCAAGTCGACCGCGCGCACGACCAGCGCGCTGCAGGCCAGCCCGAGCATGCCGAGCACGACATAGAGCCGCGAGCGCGGATTCGCGGGGCGGACGCGCGGATTCATCGGGCGGCGCAGCTCATCGCTTGATCACCACGGTCGCCGCCGCGTTCGGCGAGAGCATGCCGAGCCGGCCGCGCGCGATCTGTTCGATGCGGTTGTTCTCGGCCCAGGTCGCCTGTTCGAGCTGCAGGCGGCCGAACTCGAAATTGAGATCGTCGCGCTCGTTGCCGAGCTTGCTGAGTTCGACGAATGCGAGCCGGCTCTGCTGGATCGCGTAGACCAGCGCGATCGCGCTCGCCATCGTCGCCAGCAGCAGGATCGAGAGGAAGACGTTGCGGAAAGCGATCATGCGCGCTTCTCCGCAACGCGCAGCACGGCGCTGCGCGCGCGTGGATTGAGCGCGAGCTCGGCATTGCCGGCGAACTGCGCCTTGCCAATCGCGACGAGCGCCGCCGGCGCCACCTCGGGCGGCGGCAGGCCGCGGCGTACCGGACGCGCCACTTCGCCGCGGATGAACTGCTTGACCACGCGGTCCTCGAGCGAATGGAAGCTGATCACTGCGAGACGGCCGCCGGGCCTGAGGCACGCGAGCGCGCCCTCGAGCCCCTGCTGCAGGGCGCCGAGTTCGTCGTTGACGTGGATGCGCAGCGCCTGGAACGTGCGCGTGGCGGGATGCTTGTGGCGCTCGCGGTAGCCGATGGCTTTGGCGACGAGGTCGGCGAGTTCGCGCGTCGTCGCCAGCGGGCGGCTACGTCCAGTTTCCACGATTGCCCGCGCGATGCGTCGGCCCATCCTCTCCTCGCCATGACGCCACAACACGTCGGCGATCTCCTTCTCATCCGCCGCTGCCAACCACTCTGCAGCACTCGTCCCCCGCGTCGGGTCCATGCGCATGTCGAGCGGACCTTCTTGCTGGAAGCTGAAACCCCGCGCCGGATCGTCCAGTTGCGGCGACGACACGCCCAGATCCAGCAGCACGCCATCCAGCCCTGCCTGCGCGAGCGGCCATTCGGCCAGTTGCGCGAAACTCGCGTGACGGATCGCTACGCGCGCATCCTTCGCGAATTCGTCCCGCGCACTCGCTATCGCCTCCGGATCGCGGTCCAGCAGCAACAGACGGCCTTCCGGGCCGAGCCTCTTCAGCACCTCGCGCGCATGTCCGCCGCGACCGAAGGTGCCGTCCAGATAGGTTCCGTCCGCTTTCACGCGAAGGCCTTCCAGGGCCTCCGCCAACATCACTGGCACATGCTGGCGCGGCGGCGCGCTGCCGGGCGCGTCCGTCACAACTTCAGCTCGGCCATGTCCTCCGTGATCTGGTCCTCGCCGATCGTTTCGCGGATCTTGGCGAGGTGCGCCTGTTCGCCCCACAGCTCGAACTTGTTGCCCATGCCGAGCAGCACGGCGCGCTTCTCGATGCCGGCGGCGGCACGCTGGCTCGCCGGCAGCAGGATGCGTGCGTTGCCATCCGGCTCGACATGCGCCGCGGCGCCGACCAGTTTCATCTGCAGGCTGCGATGCACCGCTTTCACGCTCGGCAGCGCGTTGACTTCGTCACGCACGCGCTCCCACTCGTTCTGCGGGAAAATCCACAGGCAACCACTCTCGAACGGGTTGTAGGTGACGACCAGCCGGTTTGCGCTGACTTTGGCAACGAGCTCGCGATGAGCCGCGGGAATGGCTACCCGGCCCTTGTCGTCCAGCGTGATGGCGGTTTCGCCCTGAAACATAACCCACTATTCACCACAGAAAACCACTTCGACCCACATTAGGCCGCAAGTCATGGGCTGTCAAGGAAAATTCGGGAGAAATCGGGGGCGATCGGCAAGCATTTGTGACGCTTTGGCGATGGCTAAAAAATACGCTTCTTCACACGTCCGACAGGAGTGTCCGGCAAGTCATTGAAGAGGCTGCGCGATCTGCGCACGAGCGCTATGAAAAAGTGTAGAAATACATATTCAGGTTGCTCCGTGCCGCCTGGAATATTCATGCGAGGGCGATGCGCCGCGCATGCAGCGCAGCCAGAGGCGTTTCCATCCGCATTCCCGGCGACGCCGACGAGCCGGGCGCGCGGGCGCGGCGAACGTGCCGCCCTGCGGCCGATGCGTCCACATTCGCCTGCCATGGGGTTTCCTGCCCGATACCGGCGGACGCGAATGGCGGCTCGAGCGCATTCAGCCGGCGCGCCGATCGAGCAGGAGGTGCGCGGTCACGCGGCGACGCCATGCAAAGGCCGGCGCGTTCGCGAGCGCCAGGCAGCAATCAAGTGGGAGCCGGCCGATAAGCCGGGTTCTGTCGTGAGCAGCCATTCCTCTGGACCACGCGTCGCCGCGTGGTTCAAGCGACCAACCCGGGAACGACGCGGGCAGCGTCATAGTCCCCCTATTCGGTCTTGCTCCAGGTGGGGTTTGCCGTGCCACGCGGCGTTGGCCCCGCGCGCGGTGCGCTCTTACCGCACCGTTTCACCCTTACCACGCATGCCTTGCGGCATCGTTCGGCGGTTTGTTCTCTGTTGCACTTTCCGTCGGCTCGCGCCGCCCAGGCGTTACCTGGCACCCTGCCCTATGGAGCCCGGACTTTCCTCGGCGCGCGAACGCGACGCGGCTGCTTAGCCGGCTCCCACGGCGATTCTAACAGGCTGCCGCTGCGCACCGGCGATCGGGCTCGGCGGCGACGCCTTCAATGCGCTGCGCCGGCCGGCGCCACGCCATGCAGATCCGCGGCCACCAGCGCCAGCGCGCGCGCGGCGCGGGCACGATCACTTTCGCCTTCGGTCGGCAGCAGCGGCAGGTCGGGCTTGATGCCGGCCACCTCGTCGCTGCCGTCGGCACGCAGGCGTACGCAGTCGGGGATGCGGAAACGCAGCTGCGAATGCGGCAGCAGCAGCGGCTTGGCCTCCTGCATGAAGCCGCAGCCATCGCCGCCGGTGGTGACGCCGAGGGTCCGTGCGATGCCGTTGTCGCGCATCACGGCACTGAACATTTCGGCCGACGAATACGTTTTTGCATTCGTCAGCACGTAGACCGGGCCGGACCAGGCTCCGCGCTGCGCATCGACGCTGGCCGGCCAATACAGCGCGGCGGCCTGTTCGCTGCTGCCGAACGCGGCCGCCGGCAGATAGTCCACGGCGCCGCTCGCAAAGCCCATCTCGAGCAGGCGGCTGCAGCCGGCCGGATTCCAGGCGCGCTGTTCGCGCCAGGCCCATGACAGGTCGCACTGCCGCGATGCCACCGCCGCCTTGCGGCGCTCGAACTCCGCCGTCGCCGCCGCGAATGCGCGCCGCGCGTCGGCGCCCGGCGCGGGCTGGGCGGCCAGCGCCTTGCGCAATTCGTCGCGCTGTTCGTCCGCGTAGGCTTGCGCATCGACTGCCGCAGCCATCCACAATCGCGCGGAGTGCACCGGCTTCGACGTGAACAAGCGCGCGCTCCAATCGCCGGCATCGTTGCCGCCGCCGTTGTCGCCGACATCGACGATCACCGCCGCCACCTGCTCCCGTTTGAAGCGGCGCAGTAGCGCCGCGAGCGCCTCGAACCAGGCGGCATCGACCTGCTTGCGCAGCGCCGCCGGATCGATCGCGTGGCCGGCCCGGCGCAGCGCCGTCCACGCCGGCACGCAGAGCATCGCAGCTTCGCTCTGGCGGAAGTAGGGAATGCGCACGATGCCGAAACGCGCACCACCGCCCATGTCGATGACGCCGGCGCGAAACGGCGCCGCCACGCCATCCGATTGCAGTGCAAACCCTTGCAGCGTCTCGAACGGCAGCGAGAATGCAGTGTTGCGCGTCACCGCGTAGCCCAGTGCGGCGCAACCCGCGTCGGCCTCCAGCGTTGCGAGGTCGGGCTTCGGCGGTTCCGCGATCGAGGGCGGCGCCGGCGCGCGCACCGGCAGGGGCGAGAAATGCCCGTCGTGGAACCCGGCGACGAACGCCAGCAAGGCGGCGCGCGCGTCCGCCTCGTCGTCGGCGAGATCGAGCAGGCGTCGCGTCCTGCGATCGAGCGCCGGCAGGTCGACGCCGCCTTGCGGCGAGGCGAACCAGGCGAGATTGGCGTAGGACCGCTCCAGCGCTTCCTTCAGCAAGGCGTAGTCGCCGCGCCAGGCATCGCGATCGAAGCCCGCTTTCGCCGCCGCGGCAGCAAAGCCGGCGGATGCGCAGCAAAGAGCACACAACGCGCACGGCAGCCAGCGCCGCCAACGATGCGCCGGCCGGCGCAAACGGACCCCGTCGTACACGCTTCACCTCGGCGCAAGCGCGATCATCGATCGCAAGGCGGCGCAGTCTGGCAGCGCGACGCCCGCGCGTCTTGTACGCATTGAACGCTTTGGTACGTGCTTAGCGGGCGTTGCGCCGGAAGGCAGCGGGCGTGACCTTGAACACGGCCTTGAACGAGCGCGTCAGATGCGCCTGGTCGCAGAATCCGCAGGCCAGGGCGATCTCGCCCAACGGGCGTCGGCCGGACGTCAGCAATACGGCGGCGCGGCGAACGCGAAGCTCGCGCAGGTATTCGCCGACCGTCTGCCGATGCACGCGCCGGAATTCGCGCGCGACATGCACCGGATGGCGGCCGAGCGCTCGCGCCAATTCGGCGAGCGAGAACTTCGCATCGAGCTGCGCCTCGATGAAATCCCGCGCCTTGCGCAGCCATGGCGGTGCCTGTGCGGCGCCGGCGTCCATATCGCGCGCGAAGGTACCGAGCATCTCGAACAGCAGGCCCTGCACGACCACCGGCGAGAACGCATCCGCCTCGCGCAGCTCGCGCAACAGGCGCCCGCCGAGCGCGGCGATGCCGGCGGATTGCGAATACGGCGCCTGCGAGAGGGACAGGCAGCGGCCGAGATAGTCGAGCGCCGCAGGCGCCGGTTCGATCAGGATCTTGAGTGCGCCGTCGGCCGAAAATCGCTGCGCATGCGGCTCGAACGCGGGGCAGAACAGCAGATGTCCGGCCGTGTGCTCCATGTCGCGGCCGCGAATGCGCTCCTCGTAGCGACCACCGACGACCAGGCACAGCGAAGCATCGTCGTGCGGGTGCGCGGCCATCGAGCTGTCGGCGGCATAGCGCGCCACGCGCGCGCAATGGAACCACCTCGCATCGGCGGGCGATTGCAGCACGGCTCAGCCCTCGTAGAGTTGTTTGCGCGGCGCACCGGTGATCGCGGCGGCGAGCTTGGCCGCGCGCGCCGGCGGCAGTTCCTCGCGCAGCAGGGCGAATACGCGGCGCCCTTCGGCGAGCTGCGCATCGGCCGCTTCGCCCGCCGCACCGGCGACCAGCAGCACGAACTCGCCACGCTGCTGATTGGTGTCGGCGCTCACCCGGGCGGCGATATCGGCGAGCGGCGCAGCGATGATCGTCTCGAACAGCTTGGTCAACTCGCGCGCGAGCACGGCCTCGCGCGCGCCGCCGAATGCAGCGATGGCGTCGGCCAGCGAGTCGACGATGCGATGGCTCGATTCGTAGAAGATCACCGTGCGCGTTTCGGCGGCCAGCTCCTGCAGGCGCTCGCGCCGCGCCGCGGCCTTGGCCGGCAGGAAACCCTCGAAGACGAACCGATCGCTCGGCAGGCCCGCGGCCGACAATGCGGCAATGGCCGCACATGGCCCCGGCACCGGCGACACCTCGAAGCCTGCTTCGCGCGCCGCGCGCACCAGACGAAAGCCGGGATCGCTGATCAGCGGCGTGCCCGCATCGGAAATCAATGCGGCGTCGCCGCCGCCGCGCAGATGCTCGACGACGCGCGCGGCCTGCTCGCGCTCGTTGTGTTCGTGCAGGGCCAACATGCGTGCACGGCTGCCGGCCTGCGCGAGCAGCGGCGCACTGTGGCGCGTGTCCTCGGCCGCGATCAGGTCGACCCGGCGCAACGTGTCGCGCGCACGCGGCGACAGGTCATCGAGATTTCCGATCGGCGTCGCGACCACCCACAGCCGCCCGCGCCCGCCATTCACGCTGTTGTCCTTGTCCACGCTCATCCTGTTCTCCGAAGCTGAATCGATAGGGCGGACACGAGGCACGCCGGGTCGATCGGCTATCATCGCTAGCCTAGCTCCAAACGTGCGCGGACGGACCATGACGATACGTTTCCCTGGCAGGATGCTGACCTCTCGCGGGCCATCGCTGCGGCGCCCCATCGCCGCCTCACTGCTCGGCCTGCTGCTGTCCGCCTGCGCGACGATGTCGGTCGCACCCGTCGGCGAACAGCACGCCGCAGCAGCCGACGCCACGCGCGCCGAGCAGCTGTATCAGCGCGGCGAACTGGACCAGGCCGCGGGCGCGTTCCTCGAACTCGCCAGCGCCAGCCGCGGCGACGAGTCGGCGCACTACCGGCTGCGTGCCGCCGAAGCCTTGCGCGAGCGCGGCGATCTGGACGGCGCCGCACGCGCCTTGGGCGATCTCAAGCGGCGGCGCCTGCACGGCGACGAAGCGATCCGCCTCGACCTGCTCGACGCGGAGATCGCGCTGAAGCATGGCGACAACGCCCAGGCGCAGAGCCTGCTCGCGATCAGCGAAAGCGTGCCGGAGAACCTGCGCGTCCGCGCGCTGGAGCTGCGCGCGCGCGCCGACCTCGCGGCGGGCGATGCGTTCGCATCCGCACGCACGCGCGCCCTGCTCGATCGCTATCTCGCCAGCGCCGATCGCGAACAGAATCGCAAGCAGCTGATCGACGCGCTGACGGCGATGGATGTGAACACCTTGAAGACGCGCGTCGACGCGCTGCCGCCCGGCGACGCGATGCGGCCGTGGGTCGAGCAGGCGTTGCGCGGCAAAGGCCAGACGCTGGCGCGCGAACTGCCGCGGCCGAGCCAGCTGGTCGGTACCTTGCGGCCGGGCGAAAACGGTGCGCTGGAGAGCGAGGGCTACAAGTCGCTCAAGCATGTCGCCCTGCTGCTGCCGCTGGGCGCGCAGCTGGCCAACGTGTCGCAGTCGATCCGCGATGGATTCTTCGCGGCCTATTTCGCCGACAACGCCGAGCACCGGCCGGACGTGCGCATCTACGACTCGGGCAAGACGCCGGCCGATGCGATCGCCGCGTACAACAAGGCCGTCGGCGACGGCGCCGATCATGTGGTCGGTCCGCTGCAGCGCGAGTCCGTCGGCGAGCTGTTCCATCAGTCGCTCAGCGCGCGCGTGCTCGCGCTCAATCATCCCGACACCGGCGAAGTGCCGCCGGCCGGCAGCGCCGAGTTCGGTTTGCTGCCCGACGCCGAAGGCGCCCAGGTGGCCGAGCACATGCGCGAGCGCGGCATCACGCGCGCCGCCGTGTTCGCCGCCGACACCGACTGGGCCGAGCGGGCCGCGCGCGCCTTCCGCGCGCAGTTCGAGGCCGGTGGCGGCAGCATCACCGGCGAAACGCGCCTGCGCGACAAGGACGTGAACTACGCGACCGCGATCACCCAGGCCACCGCCAGCCTCGGCGCCGAACCCGACAGCGGCCTCTTCGTCAGCATGCGCCCGCAACAGGCGCGCCTGCTGCTGCCGCAGCTGAAGATCGCCAACGTCGGCGCGCCGGTGTTCGCCACGTCGCATGTGTATTCCGGCGATACCAACGCCGCGCTCGACCGCGACCTCGACGGCGTCGAATTCTGCGACGCGCCCTGGCTGTTCGGACCGATCCCGGGGCGCCCCGACCGCAATCAGGTCGCCGGCCAGATCGCCAGCACGAACGGCGTCGGCGCGCGCCTGTTCGCCTTCGGCATGGATGCCTACGCACTGCTGCCCTACATGGACTGGCTGCTCGCGCATCCCGATGCCTACCTCGGCGGCGCCACCGGCGAACTCACCGCCGACAGCTACGGCCGCATCCACCGCGTGGTCGGCTGGGCGCGCTTCGCCAACGGCATCGCCCAGCCGGTCGAGGGCGCGTTGAACGCGGCGCCGGCCACCGCGTTGCAGTGAACGCGCGCAGCGCCGGCGCCGGCTACGAAGACGTTGCGCTGGCGCATCTGGAAAAAGCCGGACTCGTGCTGCTCGCGCGCAATTTCAACTGTCGCTACGGCGAGATCGACCTGGTGATGAGCGAACACGACATCGTCGTCTTCGTCGAAGTGCGCTACCGTCGCGGTGCGGGCCTGCGCGGCGGCTACGGCGACGGCGTCGACTCGGTCAGCGCAGGCAAGCGCGCGAAACTCGTGCGCGCGGCCGAGGTCTTCCTCGCCGGCCACGCGCGGCTTGCGCAACGACCGTGCCGCTTCGATGTGTTCGCCATCGCCGACGGCACCGGCGCGCCCGTGATCGACTGGCGCCGCAACGCTTTCGACGCTTACTGAGGAAACTGCATGCGCCATCGTTCCCTGCTCGTCTGGCTGGTTCTGCTGCTGGTTCTGCCGCAGCTCGGCGGCTGTTTTCTCGCCGTGGTCGGCGGCGCGGCCATGGGCGGCAGCGCCGCGCACGACCGCCGCAGCATAGGCGCCTGGACCGACGACAAGCGCATCTATCTCGGCGCCTACGATGCGATCAACAAGGACAAGGAACTCGCGCTGAAGAACAGCGTGATCATCGTCGTCTACGATCGCGTGATGCTGCTGATCGGCGAAGTGCGCACGCCGGAACTGAAGGCGCGCGCGGAGCGCATCGTCAGCGGCTTCGAGGGCACGCGCCGCATCGTCAACGAGATCGAAGTGCGCGAGCCCGAAGGATTCTGGTCGCACCGCCGCGACAACACGATCACCGCGCACGTGAAGACGGCGCTGCTCGACTTGACCAGCCTGCCCGGCTTCGATCCGACCCGCGTCAACGTGAGCACGGCACACCGCGTCGTCTACCTGATGGGCAAGGTCACGCACGAGGAAGACGATGCCGTCGTCGGCATCGCACGCGAGGTCAGCGGCGTCGAACGCGTGGTGAAAGTGTTCGAGTACACGGATTGACCCTGGCGATGATCGACGCCCGCCGCCGCGCTCCGCGCCTCTTCGCCGCCCGGCCGGGTTGCGGCGACGGGCAGACCTGAGCCGTGATGCCGCTGCCCGCCTCGCTGCTCGCCGAACTCCAGCGCATCTTCGCTGCCGATGCGCTGAGCACCGACGCCGCCGAATGCCTGGTCTACGGCTACGACAATTCGCGCCGGCAGGCGGCGCCCGATGCCGTGGTCTTTCCGGCGACGCACGAGCAGGTCGTCGCACTCGTACGCAGCTGCCGCGAGCACCGCATACCGCTGGTCGCACGCGGCCGCGGCACCAACACGACCGGCGCGAGCGTGCCGATCGACGGCGGCATCGTCGCCAGTTTCGAGCGCATGAACCGCGTGCTGCGCATCGATCCGGACAACCGCGTGGCCGTCGTCGAGCCGGGTGTGTTGAACGGCGATCTGCAGGCCGCGCTCGCGCCGCATCGATTGTTCTGGCCGCCGGATCCGACCTCGGCGCCGTTCTGCACGATCGCCGGCAATATCGCCTGCAACGCCGGCGGGCCGCGCGCGGTGAAGTACGGCGCCACGCGCGACAACGTGCTCGCGCTGCGCGCGGTCGCCGGCAGCGGCGAGGATTTCCGCTGCGGCAAGCCGACCACGAAAGGCGCCACCGGCTACGATCTCACGCGCCTGCTGATCGGCTCGGAAGGCACGCTGGCGATCGTCACCGAAGCGACCCTGAAGCTGACGCCGCTGCCATCGGCGAAGCGCACGCTGCGCGCGACCTATGTCGACGTGACGGCGGCCGCGCACGCGGTGTCGCGCATCATGGCGCAGCCGGTCACGCCGTGTGCGCTGGAGTTTCTCGACGATCAATGCCTGAAGCTCGCGCGCGCACACGGCGGCGAAGTCGTGCCGCTGGCCGGCGCGATGCTGGTGATCGAAGTCGACGGCGAACCCGATGCGCTCGCTGCCGCCGTCGAGGCGGTGGCCCGGGCCGCTCGCGGGGAAGGTCTGAACGATCTGCACGTCGCGACCAGCGAAGACGACGTTGCCACGCTGTGGGCCGCGCGCAAGGCGCTGTCGCCGGCATTGCGCACGTTATCGCCGAACAAGATCAACGAAGACGTCGTGGTGCCGGTCAGCCGCGTGCCCGAACTCGTCGCCGCAACGCGCGCGATCGCCGAAAAATACGCGCTGCCGATCGTGTGCTTCGGCCACGCCGGCAACGGCAACCTGCACGTCAACTTGCTGCCGCGCGACGCGGACGAACTCGCGCGCGCGCACGATGCGCTCGGCGAAGTCTTCGATGCGGTGATCCGCCTCGACGGTACGCTCTCCGGCGAACATGGCATTGGCCTGGCCAAGCGCGATTTCATGCCGCGCGCACTCGATGCGAATGCGCTCGCGCTGATGCGCCGGATCAAGCAGGAGTTCGATCCGGAAGGCATTCTCAATCCAGGCAAGCTGCTGCCCTGAACGACCCACGCGATGCACCGCGGATTTCGGCACCACACGCTGCCATTCAAAGCCATGGCTGCGCGACATCGGCAAAGCGCATTCCTGTATCTATGATTCGCGCGACCATACGGCAGGCAACTTCGCCGAACGCGATCGACGACTAGAATGATGTCTCGCGCCCATCTTGTACTAGCGAGCGGGGCATTTTCACAGCACGGCGCGTGCACGGGGCGCACGATCCAAGGGATGGAGAATGATCATGGGGAAATTGTCTTTCCGCGTCGCAATCGCTGTTGCATGCGCAGCATCCGCCGTCCATCGGCTGCGGTCACGTTGAATTCCAAAGGTCTGGGGCAGGCTCTGATCTTCCCGTACTACACGGTCAACAAGGGCCAGGCGACGCTGCTGTCGCTGGTCAACGTATCCGCGATGGGCAAGGCCGTGCACGTCTATTTCCAGGAGGGTTACAACGGCCGCGAGGTGCTTTCATTCGTCGTGTTCCTGTCGCCCCACGATGTCTGGACCGGCGCGGTCACGCAGGCCTCGGACGAGGGCGGAGCAAAAATCACCAGCCATGACAAAAGCTGCGTCTCGCCGGCGAGCGACGGCAACGGCAACGACTTCGCCAGCGGCATCGCATTCGCCACGTCCGGTTTCGATGGTTCGGCGTTTCCCGCCGATGGCGGACCCACCTCGGTCACGAGAACCCGCGAGGGTTTCATGTATGTGGTCACGAACGGCGACCTGGACCCGCAGAGCGCGACGGCCCGGCTGATCACGCATGCGCAGAACGGTACGCCCGATGGTGGAGCTCCGACCGGCTGCAGTCAGCTGAGCGGAGTCTTGATCAACGGCTCCGACCTGCAGCCGCCCACGAGTACGCTCGCCGGCTCGGCCGCGATCGTCAACGTGGATGAAGGAATATTCTTCAGCTACAACGCGGACGCACTCAGCGACTTCACTTCGATCGCTTTGATCGACAGCGTGAGCACCGTCGGCTTCGACAACCTCAGCCATGCCAATAATCGGGCAACCTCCAACACGGCCGTTACCGCCCACGTCTTCGGCGCCAGCGGCCGGCCGAGGGCGCTCGACTACGCTCTCGGCATCGATGCGGTCAGCGCCGTGTTCGCTGCGGACGCGATCTACAACGACTATCTGGTCGACCCGCAATTGGGCGCGCAGACCGATTGGGTCGTGACGTTTCCGACCAAGCAGTTCTACACCGACCCTCAATACGTAGGATCCGAAGCCATCGCACCGTTCGCCGAACCGTTTGGGGCAACAACGCCCGGCCAGTCGAACGTGGCTGTCGGCATGACGGTCCATGATCGGGAGGAAGGCACCGCCGCGACGGTTTCAGCCGTCAGCGCGCCTGCTTTGTCTTATCAAGTCAACATCGTCAGCTTTTCTCAGACGCCCGCTGCAAGCCAAGCCTCGCCGGTACTCGGCTCGAACCTCGTCTCCGCCTACGTGCCGCCCTATGGCAGCGACGGCTGGGCCAGCATGGATCTGGCTTCCGGCGACGGCGGCCATCAGTTCCGACCTGCTGCCAGTGGCGTCATTCTCTCGGGCCTGCCGGCCACCGGCTTCATGGTCTACAACGTCATCAACGCGAATGCGCAGCCGGGGATGCTGGCGAACTACGGAGGTACCTTCGCCTACCGCAGCACGGTGTCGTGCGACGCCGCAATGCCTTGTCCCTGAGCGCCCGGATTGGTACCGCTGTACCCAGTTGCAAGGGAAGTGAACACGGGGCCGTCCAGCGCGGACTCGCCCCTCGCAATCCCATCGGCGGCGCGTCGACGCACCGCCGATGGAGTGACGCTCGCGGTCGTGATCAGGCCTGCGGGATCGGGCTCATGAAATCAAGCCAGATAAAATCAGGCCAGATAGTCGTACACCACCTCGCCAAGCGGCAGCAGCAGATCGGCTTTCAGATGCACCGCTGAAACCACTTCGCGCACCGGCAGATCGGCCACCGGCGCGAGTGCGTGCGCGAACAGTTCGAGCGCGCCGGGTCCGGTCCAGGCGCCCTTGAACTGCTTGCATTGCATCGCGTAGCGCACGAGTTCGCAGATGCGCGGCTTGCCGTCGACATGCGGAATGATCTTGAGCAGGAAGCTCGGCGCTTCCATCGCCTTGACCGCCTGCGCCTGATCCATCGGGGCGTACTTGTAGCCCATCGTGCCGAGCGCCACCGGAAAATCGGAATACTTCAAGGTGCCGACCAGGGTCGTGATGCACTTTCAGCTCCGGGTTGCCGAGCTTCTTCGGAAACCCCCACAGCTCGCGCCCGCCCGCGGTCGGCGGATGGTCGTCGAGGAACATCATGCGCACGTAGCCGCCGGCCTCCCCCTGGTAGCTGACCGGGATGACCTGGCCCGATTCGGTGTAGTCGCCGAAGCCGGTCGAGTCCGGCATGCGGATGAACTCGTATTTCACCAGCGGCTCGCCGACTTCGAGCGGAGCGGGCACGATGCGCCGCAAGGCCTCGGGGTCGGTGCGATAGGTGATGATCAGGTATTCGCGATCGACGAACAGGTAGGGCCCCGGCGGATAAGCCGGGTTGTCGATCGGCATCGCGAACGCGTTCTTGCGGACTTCGTCTTCGTTCATCGCGGTCTCCTGGAAGGAAATTCTCGGACGGCTGCAGGCGCCCCGAGGTTCATGCGCAGCTTGCGACCAAACCGCGCAGCCGTCGATCAGAGCAGATACAGGGTCAACGCCAGCGCCGCGGCGGCGTAGAGCCCGGCCAGCACATCGTCGAACATCACGCCGAAGCCGCCCTTCAGGCGGCGATCGGCCCACGCTACCGGCCACGGTTTGCCGATGTCGAACAGGCGGAACAGCACGAAGGCGAGCGCGATCCAGCGCGCGTCGCGCGCGACCAGCAAGAGAGGGAGGCACGCGATCCACTGGCCGACGAATTCATCCCAGACGATCACACCGGGATCGTCGATGCGCAGCGTCGCGACCACACGATTCGACGCCCAGACGCCGAGCGCGAACGCGAGCACCAAGGCGCAGACATAGAAAGGCAACGGCAGTTCGCGCAAGGCAATCCAAGGAATCAGCGCGACGGCCGAACCCACGGTGCCCGGCGCATAGGGGCTGAGGCCCGCACCGAATCCGCTGGCGATCCAGCCGGCCGCATCGCCGAGGATCGCGCGTCTCTGCGCAGCATCCAGCTTCATGCGAAATGATTCCAGCCGCGCCGATGCAGCACGAGCTCGGTGCCGTCCGCGTCGAGCAGCCGCACGCCCTGTCCATCGACGACACGGCCGATCCGCGTCGCACCGCTGCCTAGACTGGCAAGATCGCGCAGCACCTCGGCCGCACGTGCCGCGGGTGCGGTGAAGGCCAGTTCGTAGTCGTCGCCGCCGGCCGCCTGCAGCGCAAGGCGCTGGTTCGCGTCGAACAGCGCCAGCAATGCCGAAGACGCCGGCAGGTCGTGTGCCTCGACCTCGATACCGACACGGCTGCGCGCCGCGATGTGGCCGAGATCGGCGAGCAGCCCGTCGGAGACGTCGATGCAGGCGCTTGCGACATCGCGCAGCGCGGCGCCGGCGGCGATGCGCGGCGTCGGCCGCAGCAGCCGCGCGAGCAGCGACTCGCGCGTATCCGGCGGCGCGTTGAACAGGCTCGCGGCCTGCGGGTCGCGTCGATCGAGGCAGCGCAGTCCGGCAGCGGCGTCGCCGAGCGAACCGGTCACGAAGACCTGGTCGCCTACACGCGCGCCGTCGCGGCGCAGGGCGCGCCCGGGTTGTACGAAGCCATGCACCACCACCGTGACGCTGAGCGGCCCGCGCGTGGTGTCGCCGCCGACCAGGGCGACGCGGTGCTGCGCGGCGAGTTCGCCGAAGCCGTCGGCGAAATGCCCGACGAAGGTCCGATCCGGCTCCGGCAGGGTCAATGCGAGCAGCGCCCACGCCGGTGTGGCGCCCATCGCCGCGAGATCGCTGAGATTGACGGCGAGCGCCTTCCAGCCGAGATCGCGCGCGCTGGTCGCCGCTGGGAAATGCACGCCGGCGACCAGCGTATCGGTCGTGACGACGAGCTCGTGGCCGGCCGGCGGCGCCAGGATCGCCGCATCGTCGCCGATGCCGAGACGCACATCGGCGCGCGTCACGGCGATGCGCTGCTGCAGGATGTCGATCAGTTCGAATTCCATCGCTTCACTCGTTGACGCGCGCATCGCGCAGGGCGACGCCGGACCTGTTCACGGATCGATGAACGACAAGCGCACCACCAGGGTCAGCAGGATGCCCCAGTGCAGCGCGAACAGCAGCGCGCGGCGGCGCGCGTCGAATCGCATCAGTTCGAGCGCCGCCGGCACGATCGCAAACGGCAGCAGGAAGATCCACACGCGCGCGGTCTCCGCGCGCAGCAGGCCGGAAAGATCGATGACCAGTATGGCCGCGAGCGCGCTCAGCGACAGCGCCTTCTCGCGCGGACCGAGTGAACGCACGCGCAGCGCGAACAGAATCAGCAGCGGCGCTGCCAGCATGCCGGCGCCGAGCAGGAAATCGAACGGGTCGTAGAGGGCGCAATCCAGCCAGCGGCGTCCGAGCGGCACGGCCTGCAGCGCCTGGATCTGGATCGCATGCTGGAACGATCGCAACGGATCGTACCCGGTGCACCAGCCGAACAGCAGGTAGATCGCTGCAATCGTCAGCGCAGCCATCAGTCCCGTGCCGAGCAGCCTGCGCCAGGCTGCGGCACTCGCACGCGTCTGCCATAGCCAGTAGAGCGCGTAGGACGCGACGAACGCGCCGAGGGCCAGCAGGTTCCAGGCGAAGAACACGGCCGTCGCCAGGGCGGCACCGAACGCGATAGCGGCGCGCGACGAGCCGTCCAGCGCACGTACCCACGCCAGCGCCAGGGCCATCGAGAACAAGGGGTAAACCTGATCGAACTCCGGCAGGAAGACGATCGTTGCAGGCAGCAGGGCGTACCAGGCGCAGCAGAGCAGGCGTGCGCGACGATCGCCGGTCCACAGCCCCGTGAACGCATGCAGCATCGGGATGCACGATGCCGCGAGCAGCGCGATGCCGAGACCGCCATAGGCCGCCGCCCGCTCGGCGCCCACCGACTGGAGCCACGCGTAGTAGTAGAGGATCGGCCCCGGCGGGTGCGTGGACGAGTGCAGGCCCAGCTGGGCCTGATGGAAATGCGCCAGCCACCCCAGCGGACCCTGGATCACCGTCGCATCGTTGTAGTAGCTGGTCGCCAGCGGCGAGGCGACGATCGCTGCCAGTCGTGCGAGGCCATCGCCGTGTGCGAGCAATGCACCCAGCTGCAGACCGACATTCGCCAGGACGAGCAAGGCAAGCGGCAGCAGCGCACGTTGCGTCGGCCGACGCTCGATCAGGTAGAGCGCGGCGGCGAACGGCAGCATCGGCAGCGCGAGCCACGCCGTCGTCGGCAACAGCGGCAGGCTCTTCCAGCCGCGCGGCCAGTAGTAAGGCCCGTTCAAGCCATCGACTTTCAGGATCAGCGCAACGAGGTAGGCGCAGCCGACCAGCAGGACGAACCCGAACGCGAGGCGGTTCGAGCGATCACGCGGCGGCTTCGCCCGATCCATGGCCTCGATGCCCGGTTGCCGCAGCAGGGCGTCGGCGCGCGGCGCCGCCATCATCGGCGATCGGAGGTGTACTCGGCGCTGCGCCAGACGCCGGCGAGCTTGTCGAGCACGCCGTTGACATAGGTATGCCCGTGCTCGGAGCCGAAGCGCTTGGTCGTCTCGACCGCCTCGTTGATGACCACGCGATAGGGCACATCGACGCGATGGCGCAGTTCGTAGGCGGCGATGCGCAGCACCGCGCGCTCGATCGGATCGACGCGCTCGACCTCGCGATCGATGAATGGGATGAAGCCCGCATCGAGCTCGGCATGCTCGCGCTCGACGCCGCGCACGAGGTCCTCGAAATACTCGAGATCGGCGATCTGCATGTCCTGCTCGTTGCGGAACTGGTCGATCACCCCGTCGATGCGGTTGTTGCTGAGCTGCCAGGCGTACACCGCCTGCAGTGCGCGGCGGCGCGCACGCGAACGCGCGGCCAGATCGATGCCCGACGTGCCTGTCACAGGACTCTCCACAGATCGACCATTTCCAGCGCGGCCAGCGCGACTTCCTCGCCCTTGTTGCCGTGCACGCCACCGGCGCGTGCCTCGGCATCGGCGTGCAGTTCGACGGCGAGCACGCCGTTCAGCACCGGAATGCGGTAGTCGAGCGCGACGCGCATCAAGCCTTCGGCGCAGCCGTCGGCGACTTGTTCGTAATGGCGTGTATCGCCGCGCACGACGCAGCCGAGCGCAAGAATCGCCGCGTGCTTCACGCCGGCGGCCAGTTGCGCGGCGGCTTGCGGGATCTCCCAGGCGCCGGGCACGCGCACCTCGTCGATCGCCTCTTCGGCGACGCCGTGCTCGCGCAAGGCATGACGCGCGCCGTCGACCAGGGCATCGACGATGCGTGGATTCCAGCGGCTGGCGATGATCGCGTAGCGCGCGTCGGCGACGGGGCGCAGTTCACCGGAAAAGATGGGCATGGGTACCGCCAGGGAGGATTTGCGGCTCCCAGTTTACCCGATGCGTCCGCCCGAACGGCGCCGCGGCCCGCTCGCCGCAGCGCATCGCGACGCCCTGCCCGGCCCGGGCAGGGCTTGCCTAGGCGATGTTCTCGTAGCTGTCGACTTCGATGCCGAATCCGCCCAGCCCGATCAGCTTGCGCTGGGTGCCGAGCACGCGCAGGTGGCGCACGCCGAGATCGCACAGGATCTGCGCGCCGACGCCGAGACGGCGCCATTGCGTCTGCGCGTGCTCGTCGGCGGCGGTGCTGCCGTGCAGGCGCTCGAGCAGGCCGTCGGCGCTGTCGTCGCCGGCCAGTACGACGACCACGCCGCGGCCTTCGTCGGCAATCCGGCGCAGCGCGCTGGTCACGCTCAAGCCGAGATCATCGCGGCGCAGATGCAGCACGTCGGACAACGTATTGCGCACATGCACGCGCGTGAGGACCGGCGCGGCGTCGTCGACGCTGCCGCGCACCAGCGCGAAATGCAGCTCGCGCGCGAGCAGGTCGCGATAGGCGATCAGGCGAAAGCGGCCGAACTCGGTGTCGATGTCGCTCTCGTGCGCGCGCTCAACCGTCTTCTCGGTGTCGAGGCGGTAACGGATGAGGTCGGCGATCGTGCCGATCTTCAGGCCATGCTTCGCGGCGAACGCTTCCAGTTCCGGCCGGCGCGCCATCGAGCCGTCCTCGTGCAGCACTTCGACCAGCACGCCGGCCGGCTCGAACCCGGCCAGCGCGGCCAGGTCGCAGGCGGCTTCGGTATGGCCCGCTCGCGTCAGCACGCCGCCCGGCTGCGCCGTCAGCGGGAAGATATGGCCCGGCTGGGTCAGGTCGTTCGGCCCTGCATCGCGGCGCACGGCGACCTGCACGGTGTGTGCGCGATCGAATGCGGAAATCCCCGTGGTGACGCCTTCGGCTGCCTCGATCGAGACCGTGAAATTGGTATGGTGCGGCGAGGTATTGTCGGCCACCATCGGGCGCAGCCCGAGCTGGCGGCAGCGCTGCTCGCTGAGCGCGAGGCAGATCAGGCCGCGCGCCTCGCGCGCCATGAAGTTGATGTCTTCCGGGCGCACTTTTTCGGCGGCCATGATGAGGTCGCCCTCGTTCTCGCGGTCTTCGTCGTCGACGATGACGACCATGCGGCCGGCGCGCAGTTCGGCGAGGATTTCCGGAATCGTCGCGAAGCTCATCGGCGTGCCTCGCGCTCGCCGTACAGGCGTTCGACGTAGCGCGCGACCAGGTCGACCTCCAGATTCACCGCATCGCCGGGGCGGCGGTCGCCGAACGTGGTTGCGCCGAGCGTATGCGGAATCAGCGTGACGCCGAACGTGTCGCCGCCGACTTCGTTCACCGTGGGGCTGGTGCCGTCGATCGCGATCGAACCCTTCACCGCGATGTA
>DASWPR010000462.1:0-32321 GCA_036398455.1 Dokdonella sp. | reverse complement strand
GAATTGAATCTCACCCACCACAGCACGCTCGAAAGCCTCGCCAAGGTGTGCGACGTCGTCACGCTGAACTGCCCGCTGCATCCGGAGACCGAGCACATGGTCAACGAGCAGTCGCTGAAGAACTTCAAGCGTGGCGCATATCTGATCAACACCGCGCGCGGCAAGCTGTGCGACACCAACGCGGTGGTCGCGGCGCTCGAAAGCGGACAGCTCGCAGGCTACGCCGGCGACGTGTGGTTTCCGCAGCCGCCGCCGCAGGATCATCCGTGGCGCACGATGCCGCATCACGGCATGACGCCGCACATCTCCGGCACCAGCCTGTCCGCGCAGACGCGCTATGCCGCCGGTACGCGCGAGATCCTCGAGTGCTATTTCGAGAACCGTCCGATCCGCGACGAGTACCTGATCGTGCAGGGCGGCAAGCTGGCCGGCGTCGGCGCGCATTCCTACAGCGCGGGCAATGCCACGGGCGGCTCCGAAGAAGCGGCGAAGTTCAAGAAGTAAGCCCCGAAGAAATGCCGGCACTCGTCGCGACGCTGCGCCGCGGCGAGTGCCTGCGTGTGCGTGACTTTCTCCCTCGACACGGACGGCGCGAATGCTGGAATACCTGACCAAATGGCGCGGCGGCGGTGCCCAGCGCCCCGCGCACGCAGGCGCTGCCGCCATCCTCCTGGCCGGACTCGGGGGTTTCGTGGCGATCGGAACGCTTGCGGTCCTGACCACACGCTTCGACGTATTGCTGCTGCTCGGATCGTTCGGCGCCTCCTGCGTGCTGCTGTTCGGCTACCCGGACGCCCCGTTCGCGCAGCCGGCGAACGTGATCGGCGGTCATCTGATCAGCACGCTGATCGGTCTCGCCGCGCTGCACATCTGCGGCGTGCATCCGTGGTCGCTCGGACTCGCCGTCGGCGGCGCGGTCATGGCGATGATGGCGACGCGCACGGTGCATCCGCCGGCCGGTTCCAACCCGGTCATCGTGTTCCTGTCGCAACCGGGCTGGAGTTTCGTATTCTTCCCGGTCCTGACTGGCGCGGTCGTCCTCGTGCTGATCGCCCTGGTGTACAACAATGCCGTGCGCAAGCATCGATATCCCGCTTACTGGTAGTGCGCCGCAGCTCCGCGGCGCCGGCGCACGCGCGCGAACGCCGGCATGAGGTTCGATGTCGCGATCGTCGGCGGCGGTGCCTCCGGTGTGCTCAGCGCGATCCATCTGCTGCGCGCCGGCGGCGCGCCGCTGCGCATCGCGCTGATCGAGAAGCGCGGCGAACCGGGCGCCGGCATCGCCTATTCGACGCGGCGTCCGGAGCATCTTCTGAACGTGACCGCCGGGCGCATGAGCGCGATCGATGCGGATCCGGATCATTTCGTGCGCCATCTCATCGCGCAGGCGCCGCAATCACTGCCTGCCGCTGCGCTGGCGTCGACGTTCGCCGAACGGCGCGAATACGCAGCCTACCTGCGTGCGACCCTGGCGCAGGAGCGCGAGCGCTCGGCCAGCACGCTCGAAGTGATCCGCGATGAAATCGTCGCGATCGAGCGCGAAGGCGACCTGCAGCTTGCGTCGCGTTCCGGTTCCACGCTGCGCGCGCGTTGCGCGATCCTCGCGCTCGGCAACTGGCCGCGCGCGTTGCCGGCGTCATCCGCCGGCGTTGCGGCCGCCGCGGTGCTGCAGGGATGGGACTTCGCGGCCATCGCCGGGCTCGATCCGGCGCACGACGTGCTCATTGCCGGCGCCGGCCTCAGCATGGTCGACGTGGTCCTCACGCTCGCGGCGAATCGGCATCGCGGCGCGATCCATGTCGTCTCGCGCCACGCGCTCTTTCCGCTGCCGCACGCGCGCCATGGCGGCGTCGCGCTGGATATCGACGCGTTGTCGCGGCTGCCGCTTTCCCGGCGCATCCTGGCGCTGCGACGGTGTGCACGCGAGGCGGTTGCCCGCGGCGAACCCTGGCAATGGGTGATGGACACGCTGCGCAGCGAGAACGCGCATTTGTGGCAGGCGCTGTCTTCGCACGAGCAGGCGCGCTTCCTGCGGCACGCGTCGCGCTACTGGGACATTCATCGTCACCGCATTCCGCCCGCGGCCGCGGCCGTCGTCGATGCGATGCTGCATTCCGGGCAGCTGATCCGGCACGCCGGCCGCGTCGCTTCGATGGTGCCGGGCGATGGGCGTCTGCGCGTCGATATCGATCCCACGCGAGCCGATGATGCGCGGTCGATCGTGGTCGATCGCAGCATCAACTGCACCGGCATGCAGAGCAACCTGGAGCGGGTACCGGACGACCTGGTGAATGCGCTGCTCCGGCGCGGCATCGCACGCCGCGGTCCGCACGGCATCGGCCTCGCTACCGACGCGGCCGGCGCGCTGGTGGACGCCGGCGGCCATGCCGATCCACGCCTGTCCACCCTCGGCAGCGTTCGCATCGGCCAGTTGTGGGAAAGCGTGGCGATACCGGAATTGCGCGTTCAGGCCGCGATCCTGGCCGATCGCCTCGGCGGGTGCTTGACGGGCGGGTTCTGAAACCTCATTTAGGCGGACATATCGTCAAGTCCGACGCCAGCTGAACGCCAGGCCGTCCGTTCGTCGACGGCGCTGAAATCTTCGCGAGCAGAAGCCGGTCTTGGACGTCGCCAAGGTCGCCACGCAGGGTGCGTGGACGATCCATCCGCTTTCTTCCGCCCGAGGTGCTCCTCCATGACCGCACACACGCCCGGCAATCCGTTCCGGCCCGAACGCCGCCGCCTGCTGCTGGCCGCCGGGGCCGTCGTCGCGGGCGCCGCCTTCCTCAAACTTCGTCTGCCGGATGTCGCTGCGGCGCAGGCGGAAGAGAAGACGCCGTTCGAAGTGACCCACGCCGATGCGGAATGGCGCGCGCTGCTGACGCCGCAGCAATACGCGGTGCTGCGCCAGGAGGCGACCGAACGTCCGTTCAGCAGTCCGCTCGATGTCGAGAAGCGCCACGGCACCTTCGTCTGCGCCGGTTGCGATCTGGACCTGTTCTCCTGGACGACCAAGTTCGACAGCGGCACCGGCTGGCCGAGTTTCTGGAAGCCGCTGCCGCACGCCGTCAACGAGCGCCGCGATGTTTCGCTCGGCATGGTGCGCAATGAAGTGCACTGCCGCCGCTGCGGCGGTCATCTCGGCCATGTGTTCGACGACGGCCCGAAGCCGACCGGGCTGCGCTACTGCATGAACGGCGTCGCGATGAACTTCAAACCTGCCGCGTGATGCACCGGATCCTGTCGACATGACGATCGTTCTCCTGACCTATCTCGCCGGCGTGCTGACGATCATCAGCCCGTGCATCCTGCCGGTGCTGCCGTTCGTGTTCGCGCGTGCGGAGGGTGCCTTCCTGCGCAGCACGCTGCCGCTGCTCGCCGGCATGGCGATCACGTTCGCCCTGGTCGCAAGCCTGGCGGCGCTCGGCGGCGGCTGGGCCGTGCACGCGAACCAGTACGGCCGCATCGCCGCGCTCGTGGTGCTCGCATTCTTCGGACTGACCCTGCTGGTTCCTCGACTGGCCGACGCGCTGGCGCGGCCGCTGGTCGCCCTCGGCGCCCGCCTGACGCGTTCGGCGGATGGCGATGGCAGCGGCGCGGGATCGCCGGTTTCGTCCTTCGTGCTCGGCATCGCCACGGGCTTGCTGTGGGCGCCGTGCGCGGGGCCGATCCTCGGCCTGGTGCTGACCGGCGCGGCGTTGAACGGTGCGAGCGCGAGTACCAGCCTGCTGCTGCTCGCGTACGCGGCCGGCGCGGCCACTTCGCTCGCCCTCGCGCTGTTCGTCGGCGGGCGCGTGTTCGCCGCGCTCAAGCGTTCGCTCGGCGCTGGCGAATGGATCCGGCGCGCACTCGGCGTCGCCGTGCTCGCCAGTGTCGTGGCGATCGCGCTGGGTCTCGATACCGGCTTTCTCAGCCGGCTCTCGATCGCCGGCACCACCGGTGTCGAGCAATCGCTGCTCGCGCTCACGCACTCGCCGAATCCGGGCGCTGCGCCGGACGCGACGGCGAACGCGATGCAGGGCAAGGCGGATGCGGGCGCGAGCGGCGCCGCGCAGAACGAGGTGCTGGCGGACGAAGGACCGATGCCGTCGCTCGACGGCGCGACCGAGTGGCTGAATTCGCCGCCGCTGACCGCGCAGGGCCTGCGTGGCAAGGTCGTGCTGATCGACTTCTGGACCTACTCCTGCGTCAACTGCATCCGCACGCTGCCTTACCTGCGCGCCTGGGCCGACAAGTACAAGGATCGCGGCCTCGTCGTCATCGGCGTGCATGCGCCCGAGTTCGCCTTCGAGCACGATGTCGACAACATCCGCCGCGCGCTCGCCGAATTCAAGATCGACTATCCGGTCGCGGTCGACAACGACTATTCGATCTGGCGCGCGTTCAACAACGAATACTGGCCGGCGCATTATTTCGTCGATGCCAAGGGCCGCGTACGCCATCATCATTTCGGCGAAGGCGAGTACGCGCAGTCCGAACGCATCATCCAGCAGCTGCTCGCCGAAGCGGGTGCGGCCGATGTCGCCGGCGGCGTCGTGCAGCCGGAAGTGAGCGGCGCCGCGCTGGCGGCCGCTTCCACGCAGTCGCTGTCGCCGGAGACCTATATCGGCTACGCGCGCGCCGAGCGTTTCGCTTCCGAAGGCGGCGCCGTGCACGATCGCGGGCACGACTACACGGCACCGGCGCAGCTCGATGCGAATGCCTGGGGGCTCGTCGGTGCATGGACCATCGCGCAGGAGAAAGCGCGGCTCGATACGGCCGGCGGCCGCATCGTCTATCGCTTTCACGGGCGCGACCTGAACCTCGTGCTCGGGCCTGCCGCCGACGGCAAGCCGGTGCGCTTCCGCGTGCGCATCGACGGCAAGGCGCCGGGCGCCGATCACGGCGTCGACACCGACGCCGACGGCAATGGCAGCGTCACCCGGCAGCAGCTCTATCAACTGCTGCGCATCAAGGACGACATTCGCGATCGCACGTTCGAGATCGAGTTCCTCGATGCCGGCGTCGACGCCTTCGCTTTCACGTTCGGCTAGACGCCGACCATGCCACTACCGGAGATCCGCATGATCCATTCGTCGTTCTACGCAAAGTTCGCGCAGCGCGCGCTCGCCGGCGCCCTGCTGGCCGCGATCGCGTTGCCCGTCCTGTGGCAGCACACGGCGCGTTCGGCCGAAGCGGCCGTGAAGATTCCGGCGCCGACGGTCGACGAACCCGCGTCCGACGCGAAGTCGGAAACCGCCGTGCTCGCCGGCGGCTGCTTCTGGGGCGTGCAGGGCGTGTTCCAGCATGTGAAGGGCGTCAGCAAGGCGATGTCGGGCTATGCCGGCGGCGCCGGCAACACGGCGCACTACGAGAAGGTCGGCATGGGCGATACCGGCCACGCCGAATCGGTGCAGGTCACCTTCGATCCGCATCAGATCACCTATGGGCAGATCCTGCAGATCTATTTTTCGGTCGCGCACGATCCGACGCAGCGCAACCGCCAGGGGCCGGACAGCGGCACGCAGTATCGATCGGCGATCTTTCCGGCCAGCGAGGCGCAGAAGTCGGTCGCGGCCGACTACATCGCCCAGCTCGACAAGTCGGGCGTCTTCGGACAGCCGATCGCCACCACGATCGAACCCGGCCGCTCGTTCTACGCCGCCGAGCCGTACCACCAGGATTTCCTCGCGCGCAATCCGACGTACGGCTACATCGTGGCCAACGACCTGCCGAAAGTCGCGAACCTGAAGCAGATGTTCCCGGAGCGCTATCGCGACCCGCCCGCGCTGGTGTCGGTCGCCGTGCACTGACCTGCGGCACGCGTCACCAATCCCGGCGGATATCGATCCGTCGGGATTTTTTTGGCGTGTCGATCTGCGCCTCGTCCGATCGTCGCCTGGATGAGAGCCGGATGCGCAATCCATCGCAGCGAAGGCTTCGACTTCACCGACAGGAGCAACGACGATGCGATTCATGGTGATCGTGAAGGCCACCTCCGATTCGGAAGCCGGCGTGATGCCGAGCGAACAGCTGCTGACCGAGATGGGCAAGTTCAACGAGGAACTGGTCAAGGCGGGCGTGATGCTGGCCGGCGAGGGCCTGCACCCGAGTTCGAAGGGCGCGCGCGTGCACTTCGCCGGCGCAAAGCGGACCGTCGTCGATGGACCGTTCGCGGAAACCAAGGAGCTGGTCGCCGGCTTCTGGCTGTGGCAGGTGCGCTCGAAGGAAGAGGCGATCGAATGGGTCAAGCGCTGCCCGAATCCGTTCGATGGCGAGTCTGATATCGAGCTCCGCCAGGTCTTCGAGGCCGAGGACTTCGGCAGCGAATTCACGCCGGAACTGCGTGAGCAGGAAGAACGCCTGCGCGAGCAGATCGCCGGCAAGGCATGAAGCCGAGCCGCATCTGCGCGGCCGATGAAAAATGTGTTCGGACCTGTCGATCCGGCGTCCGCTCGTTCGTCATGAATGAGGAAGCCGGCGGCGAAAGACGCATCGCCTCTTCGCCGCCGCTTCGAAGCCGCATCACATCCAGGAGCTCTGCATGCAACTCAACGCTTATCTCATCTTCAACGGCCAGGCCGAGGCCGCGTTCAAATTCTATGCGCAGTGCCTGCGCGGCCAGATCACCCAGATGCTGCCATTCGGCGAAATGGCCGGCTGCGAGCATCTGCCCGCGGAAGCTCGCGAAAAGATCGCGCATGTGCGCCTGGAAGTCGGCGACCAGGCGTTGATGGCCTCGGACAATCATCCCGATCATCCGTATGAAGGCATCAAGGGATGCTCGGTCTCGATCGCCGTGACCGATCCGGTCGAGGCGGCGCGCTTGTTCGATGCGCTCGCCGAAGGCGGCACGGTGCAGATGCCGCTGCAGGAGACGTTCTGGGCGATTCGCTTCGGCATGCTGGTCGACCGTTTCGGCGCGGCCTGGATGGTCAATTGCGCGAAGCCCGCCTGAGTCGGCGAATTTTCGCGTGTTGCCGCTGATCGTCTGTGAAGCGGATCGACGGCGGCTTGCGCGACGAAGCGGGTGCTATGGCAGGGCTGCGCGAGCGGGGTGCCGTTGCATGAATTGCGCGTTTGCGTGCCGGCGGCTTGCACTCGAGAAGCCGTGATGGTCTGATCGGCCGCCATGACGGCGGCCGACATTCATCGCACGATCGACGCAGTGTGGCGCATGGAGTCGCCGCGTCTGATCGCCGGCCTCGCGCGCATGCTGCGCGATGTCGGTCTGGCGGAGGAATTCGCACAGGATGCGCTGGTCGCTGCGCTCGAATCCTGGCCGAAGTCCGGCGTGCCGGACAATCCCGGCGCATGGCTGATGACCACGGCCAAGCGTCGCGCGCTCGATCGGTTGCGTCGCAACCAATTGCTCGAACGCAAGCATGGCGAACTCGCCCATGCGCAGGAAGGCGACGGCGATGCGCTGGCGGTCGATCTGGAAGCGGCGCTCGACGATCCGTTCGGCGACGATCTTCTGCGTCTGATCTTCACCGCGTGCCACCCGCTGCTGTCGACCGAAGCGCGCGCCGCGCTGACGTTGCGCCTGCTCGGCGGCCTCACCACCGACGAGATCGCGCGGGCCTTCCTGGTGGCCGAGCCGACCATCGCGCAGCGCATCGTGCGCGCCAAGCGTGCGCTGGCGGATGCGCAGGTGCCGTTCGAAGTCCCGCGCGGCGAGGAACTCGCGGCGCGCCTGGCATCCGTGCTCGAAGTCATCTACCTGATCTTCAACGAAGGCTACGCGGCGACCGCCGGCGAAGAGTGGCTGCGTCCGGCCCTGTGCGAGGAAGCGCTGCGGCTCGGCCGCATCCTCGCCGAACTGGCACCGCTCGAACCCGAGGTGCACGGCCTGGTCGCGCTGATGGAAATCCAGGCATCGCGCATGCACGCGCGCGTCGGCCCGCGCGGCGAGCCGATCCTGCTGCTCGAACAGAATCGCGCGCGCTGGGACCGTCTGCTGATCCGCCGCGGCCTCGCCGCGCTGGTGCGCGCCGAACGCCTCGGCGGTGCACTCGGTCCCTATGCGTTGCAGGCCGCCATCGCTGCCTGCCATGCGCGTGCGTTGAGCGCCGAGGAAACCGAGTGGGCACGAATCGCCGCGCTGTATGCGCAGCTGGCGGCGTTGATGCCGTCGCCGGTGGTCGAATTGAATCGCGCCGTCGCCGTGGCGATGGCGGTCGGCCCGCAGGCCGGCCTCGATCTCGTCGACACGCTGACGGCCGAACCTTCACTGAAGAATTACCATTGGCTGCCGAGCGTGCGCGGCGATTTCCTGAAACGACTCGGCCGCTTCGGCGAGGCGCAGGACGAATTCGAACGCGCCGCCGCGCTCACGCGCAACGCACGCGAGCGCACACTCCTGCTCGCGCGCGCGCAGGCGTGCCGCGACGAATCAGGCGCCGTCGCCGCGCCCTGAGCAGCGCGTGCACGCCTACCCTGGAAACTGGGCGAAGTAGGGCTGCGCTTCGTGCAGAACGCGAATGAAGGAAGGGCGCTGCAGCAGGCGATCGAAATACGCGGCGAGATGCGCCTGCGCGGCGTCGAACGGCTGCACCTTGTTCGCGTAGAACAGGGCGGGGGCCGCCGCGCAATCGGCCATGCCGAAGTGGTCGCCGGCAATCCAGGTGCGGCTCGCCAGGCGTGCGTCGAGTACACCATAGGCGGTCTGCAGCAGCGAGCGCGCCTGCTGCACGCCCGGTGCATCGTTGCAGCCGGCGGGGCGCAGCTTGTCGGTGACGATCTTCTGCATCGGCACATCGACGTAGTGATCGCAGAAGCGATCCCACAGGCGCACCTCGAGCGCCGCGTCGGCATCGTCCGGCAGCAGCGGCGTGCGGCCGGGATAGTGCCGTGCCAGATATTCGATGATTATCGTCGATTCCGGCAGGGTTTGTGCGCGTGCTGCGTCGAACAGGACCGGAAAGCGGCCGATCGGCCACACGTCGAGGAATCGCGCGCGCGAATCCGCATCGGCGAGATCGACGATGCGGGGTTCGAACGGCGTGTCGTTCTCGTAGAGCGCCATCAGCACCTTCATGCAGAATGAAGCGAGCGGATGCAGATAGACGACGAGCGACATGTGCAAAGCCTCCGTACGCGAGCGGTTTATTCGGCCTGCAGCGCTTCGACCTGGATGCGCAGCGTCACATCCATCTTGAAGCCGTACTTCTTGCCGGCATCGATGCCGAACTGCGAGCGGTCGAAGCTGGCGAGTGCATCGGCGCCGCAGACTTCGCGCTTCAGCATCGGGTGCTGCGCGCACTTGAACGACTCGATCTTCAGTTCGACCGGCTTGGTCACGCCGTGCAGGGTCAGCTCGCCGACGACGCGCGTCGGTGCGCCGTTCCTGAAGCCTTCCAGGCGGCCCTTGTAGGTCGCCTGCGGAAACTTGGCGACGTCGAACAGCTCGTCGCTCTTCGCTTTCTCGTTCATCTTGGCGTGGCCGTAGTCGACGCTGGCGGCATCGACGGTGACGTCGACGAGGCCCGTTCCGGCGGCCTTGTCGAGCACGATCTTGCCCGAGGTCTTGTCGAATTTTCCGCGCCAGACCGAGAGGCCGCCCATGTGATCGGCCTCGAAGCTCGGGTAGGTGTGGTCGGGGTCGATGGTGTAGGTGACCGGTGCGGCGCCGGCAATGCCGGCGGCAGCGAGCAGGGATGCGCCGAGCAGGGTTTTCGTGGCAAGGGTGTGCTTGAACATCAGAGGTACCTCGGTGGGGAAGGGGTATTCACGCCGGACTGCGCCGGCGCGTCAAGTCACTGCAGCGCACAGATCCATCAGCGTGCAGTCGTTTCATGGCGTGGCCGGCGACGCTTCGTTCGCCGGTTCGCGCATCAGCATGGCCGCCAGTATCGCTGCCAACGCCGCGAAACAGGCGCCGACGACGAACGCGGCGTGGTAGCCGCCGTTCAATGCGGCCACCGGCGCACCGGCGGCTTGCAGGCTGTTCGCGCGGAAGTTGGCGAGGCTGGCGAGCACGGCGAGTCCGAGCGCGCCGCCCATCATGAAGGCAGTATTGACCAGGCCCGAGGCAAGGCCGGATTCGTCTGCTGCGACATCGCCCATCGCCGCCAGCAGCAACGGATTGAAGGCGATGCCGGCACCGAGGCCGAGCAGCAGCATGCCGGGCAGCACGTCGAGGCTGAAGTGCCCGTCGATCGGCGCGCGTGCGAACAGCGCCAGTCCGAGCGCTGCGCAGAGCAGGCCGGCCACCAGCGGCAGACGCAGGCCGAAGCGCATCACCAGCCTGGCCGAGATGCCGAGCGAGAACGCCGCCATGATGAGGTTCGAGGGCAGGAAGGCGAGGCCGACCTGCATCGGGTCGTAGCCGAGCACCTGCTGCAGATACAGCGCCGAGAGGAAGAACCAGGCGAACATCGCCGCCGCCCACAACACGCCGACGAGGTTGGCAGTGGCGAGGTTGCGCAGACGCAGCAGGCCGAGCGGGACCAGCGGCGCGCGCACGCGCGCTTCGACGATCACGAACGCGAGCAGCAGCGCCGCGGCCAGCGCGAGCAGTCCGAGCGTGTGCAGTGACAGCCAGCCGGCTTCGTTGCCATTGACGATCGCGTAGACCGCGAGCATCAGCGCGGTAGTGATGGCGATGGCGCCGGCGACATCGAGATGACGCTGTGCAGTCGCCTCGCGCGTGCTCGGCAGCACGAGCAGGGACAGCGCAAACACCGCGACGCCGACCGGCAGGTTGACCAGGAAGATCCAGTGCCAGTCGAGCGCACCGGTGAGGAAGCCGCCGAGCAGCACGCCGATGCTGCCGCCGCCGGCGCAGACGAAGCCGTACACGCCCATCGCCTTCGCGCGTTCCGCCGGCTCGGTGAACAGGTTCATCATCAGCGACAGCGAGACGGCATTGACGACGGCGCCGCCGAGTCCCTGGATGCCGCGCGCCGCGACCAGCACGCCGCGCGTCGTCGCCAGGCCGCAGGCGAGCGAGGCCAGCGTGAACAACACGATGCCGGCCAGGAAGATGCGCCGGTGCCCGAACAGGTCGCCGAGGCGTCCCCCGAGCAGCAGGAAGCCGCCGAAGGTGAGCAGATAGGCATTCACGACCCAGGCCAGCGAGGCTTCGCTGAAGCCGAGGCTGGCGCGGATCGACGGCAGTGCGACGTTCACGATCGTGGTGTCGAGCACGATCATCAAGGTGCCCAGGCAAAGCACGGCCAGCGCGATCCAGCGCTGATTGCCGTGCAGCGCCGGGCGCGCCGGCGGTTTGTTCGTCATGCGGCTTCCTTCTGGTTACGGCTCGATGCAGTGATCGCCTATGGCGTGGCCGCATCGACGAGCCCTTGGTATCACAACGAACAGGAGGCGGCAAAATCGACACGAAGTCGAAATTCGTGCGCAGCGAGGAGAAAAAGGCGAAGCAGAGCAGGCGTCGCGGCGTCGGCGCGCGTGCGTTCGAACCGGCGACGCAGCCGTTGAACTCCGCCGCGTGCGTTCCAATGTCTACAATGCGCGGCTGGTGCGTCCGCCGCGCCCGCCTCAAAGGGAATCCCATGCAAGCAGCCATACCGCCCACGGAAGCCGGCGCGCACGCGCCGATCGTTTCAGTATCCGGCCTCGGCAAGACCTACAAGAGCGGCTTCCAGGCGCTGAAGCACATCGACCTGACGATCCGCCGCGGCGAGATTTTCGCCCTGCTCGGGCCGAACGGCGCCGGCAAGACCACCCTGATCAGCATCATCTGCGGCATCGTGCGACCGAGCGAAGGCAGCGTGACGGCGGACGGCCACGACATCGTGCGCGACTATCGCGCGGCGCGCACGAAGATCGGCCTGGTGCCGCAGGAACTGCACACCGGCGCGTTCGAGAGCGTGTGGGCGACCGTCAATTTCAGTCGTGGCCTGTTCGGCAAGGCGGCCGATCCGGCCTACGTCGAAAAAGTGCTGCGCGATCTTTCGCTGTGGGACAAGAAGGACAGCAAGATCGCCGCGCTGTCCGGCGGCATGAAGCGTCGCGTGCTGATCGCCAAGGCGCTCGCGCACGAACCGACGATCCTGTTCCTCGACGAACCGACCGCCGGCGTGGACGTCGAGCTGCGCCGCGACATGTGGCAGATGGTGCGGGCGCTGCGCGCGCGCGGCGTCACCATCATCCTGACCACGCACTACATCGAGGAGGCCGAAGAAATGGCCGACCGCATCGGCGTGATCCGCCAGGGCGAGCTGATCCTGGTCGAGGACAAGGACGTGCTGATGCGCAAGCTCGGCAAGAAACAGCTGACCCTGCAATTGCAGAATCCGCTGGGGCAGATTCCGGCGGAACTGGCGGCGCTGCCGCTGGAGCTGTCCGACGACGGTCTTGCGCTGATCTATACGTTCGATACGCAAGGCGAGGAGACCGGCATCGCCGGCCTGCTGCGACGCCTCGGCGAACATGGCATCGACTTCAAGGACCTGCATTCGAGCGAGAGCTCGCTGGAGGAAATCTTCGTCGGCCTGCTGCACGCGGATGCCGGGAGGGCCGCGGCATGAACGTCTATGCGATCCGCGCGATCTATCGCTTCGAAATGGCACGCACCTTCCGCACGCTGATGCAGAGCATCGCTTCGCCGGTGCTGTCGACTTCGCTGTACTTCGTCGTGTTCGGCGCGGTGATCGGTTCGCGCATGGGCCCCATCGACGAAATCAGCTACGGCGCCTTCATCATCCCCGGCCTGATCATGCTGTCGCTGCTCAACGAGAGCATCTCGAACGCCTCGTTCGGCATCTATCTGCCGAAGTGGTCGGGCACGATCTACGAGCTGCTGTCGGCGCCGGTGTCCTTCATCGAGGTGCTGATCGGCTACGTCGGCGCGGCGGCGACGAAGTCGGTGGTGCTCGGTCTGCTGATCCTGGTCACGGCGCGCTTCTTCGTGCCGTACCACATCGAGCATCCGTTCTGGATGCTCGGCTTCCTGCTGCTGACCGCGGTCACCTTCAGCCTGTTCGGTTTCATCATCGGCGTGTGGGCCGACGATTTCCAGAAGCTGCAGGTGATCCCGCTGATGGTGGTGACGCCGCTGACCTTCCTCGGCGGCGCGTTCTATTCGATCGGCATGCTGCCGCCGGTCTGGCAGAAGATCGCGCTGTTCAATCCGGTCGTCTATCTGATCAGCGGGTTCCGCTGGAGTTTCTACGGCATCGCCGACGTGAACGTCGTGCTCAGCCTGGGCGCGACGGTGGGTTTCCTGCTGCTCTGTCTGGCGGTCGTGTGGTGGATCTTCCGCACGGGCTACAAGCTCAAGAGCTGATCGGTTTGCCGGCGGCTGCGAGCGACTGGCGCACGCCGTCCGCGTAGCTCGTGCGCCGGATCGGACCGAGCAGGGTTTCGAGCGCGCTGTCGTCCATCAGCACGGGGTCGGTGAGCAGATAATGCATCTCGACGATTTCGCGCAGCATCGGATTGAACAGGCCGAGCACGCGCAGCATCGTCTTGCCGGCGGCGCGCACGTTCAGCGGCCGACCGCTCTGGCGTTCGATGTCGTCGAGGATCGCCCGCTGCGTCGTGGTGCCTGAGCCGGCGAAGTGCCAGACCTTGCCGTAGGCGGCGGGATTGGCCGCCAACGCGGTGACGATCGGACCGACATCGGGCACGAACGCGAACTGGTGCGGGCGATCGAGCGGGGCGATCAGATTGGCCGTGCCGCCGTTCGCGGCAGCGACGAAGGCGCCGTGCAGGAAGCTCTTGTCGACGCCGGGGCCGAAGAAATCCGGCAGCCGCAGCACGCAGCCCTTGATCCGGCCGGCGCGATCGGCCTGCAGCAGCAGGTCCTCCTGCGCCTTGCGCATGCGTCCCTTGTAGGTATGCGGTTCGCGTGGGTGGTCCTCGCGCACTGGTGTGGTGCGCGGCCGTCCATACGGATACACGGTGCCGATCAGCAGCAGCCGCTCGACGCCTTCGGCTATGGCGCCGGCGAGCGTGCGCTCCATCAGCAGCGGATGCAGGGCGAACTTCCAGTAGTCGACGCCGACCAGATAGACGAGGGTGTCGATGCCGCGCGCCGCGGCGCGGACCGAGTCCGGATCGTCCGGATTCCAGGTCACGATTTCGGCCAGCGGATCGTCGCCGAAGCTGGCCGCGAGTGCTTCGCGCGAGCGCCCGACGACACGGTAGGGCAAACCCTGAGCACGCAGCGAGGCGGCAATGCTGCGGCCGATGGCACCGGCGGCGCCGAACAAGGCGATTTTCTTCATGCGCGTCTTCCGTGATCGAAGGGCGGCCATGTTAGGGTCGCTCTGCGGATCAGTCCAATTCATCAATTGAATTCAACGTCATGCACGAAAAGAATCTCCGCTCGGTGGACCTCAATCTGCTCGTCGTGCTGCACGCCCTGCTCGACGAGCGCAGTGTCACGCGCGCGGCGGCGCGCCTGTTCATCACGCAGCCGGCCGCCAGCCATGCGCTCGACCGCCTGCGCACCCAGTTCGGCGATCGCCTGCTGGAACGGCGCGGCGCGCAGATGGCGCTGACGCCGCGTGCGGAGGAGCTGCAGGCGCCCTTGCGCGAATTGCTGGGGCAGGTGCATGGATTGCTGCGCACGCCGGCGACGCCGCTGCGCGAGCTCGTGCAGACCGTGCATGTCGCGATGGCGGACTATCCGGCGATCCTGGTCGTGCCGCGCCTGTGGGCGCGCCTGCGCAAGGTCGCGCCGGGCATCGATCTGGTCGTGCATGGGTGGGCGGGGCTGCCGCAGGAAATCGAGCGCCTGCGCCGTGGCGACGTCGGCGTCGCGCTGTCGACCCTGGTCGACGTGCCCGACGACATCGAGAAGCAGCATATCGCCGACAGCGATTACGTCGGCCTGATGGCGAAGCGGCATGCGCTGGGAAGCCGGCCCTCGGCCGCGCGCTTCGTTTCTTTCCCGCACGTGCTGGTGTCGGCGACCGGGGCAAGCTCGTCGCCGTTCGATCGCCGTCTTGCCGAGCAGGGATTGCGGCGTCGCATCGGCGTCTCGGTGGCGAGTTTTCTTGCCGTGCCGGCGATCGTCGCTGCGTCGGATGCGATCGCACTCGTGCCGCGCAGTCTCGCCGAGCACTGGGCGCCGGCGAAAAGCCTGGCGCGCTTCAGGTTGCCGGTCGATCCCGGACGCTTCAGCATCGACATCGCCTGGCATCGCCGACGCGCCCAGGACCCGGCGATCCAGGCCGTGCGCGCGATCTTCGTCGAGATTCTCCAGGCGCTGACCTGATCCTGCGACGCAGCGCCGGGTCGGTGCGGCGCCGTTGTGAAAAGATTCCGCGTCGTCCCCGTGCCGGAACGCTCACGATGCACCTGCGATATGTCCTCTTGATCCCGATTGCCGCCGTGGCCGCTTCCGCCGTCGCGGCGACACGCCAGGTGGGGCCCGGCCAGGCCTACGCCACGCCGTGTGCGGCGATCGCGGCCGCATCCGACAACGACACGATCCTGATCGATGCAGCCGGCAGCTACGACGGCGATGTCTGCGCCTGGTCGACCAATGGACTGACCCTGCAGGGCATCAACGGCCGGCCGCACATCGACGCCGCCGGCAACGCCGCGCAGGGCAAGGCGATCTGGGTCATCGCCGGCAACGACACGACGATCGACAACATCGAACTCTCCGGCTGTCATGTGGCCGATGCGAACGGCGCCGGCATCCGCCAGGAAGGCGCCAACCTGACCCTGCGGCACCTGTATTTCCACGACAACGAGGACGGCATCCTCGCCGGCGACAAGAGCGGCAGCACGATCACCATCGAGTACTCCGAATTCGATCACAACGGCGCCGGCGACGGCTATTCGCACAATCTCTACGTCAACCACGTCGACAAGCTGGTGTTCCGCTACAACTGGTCGCACGCTGCGGTCGTCGGGCATCTCTTGAAATCGCGAGCGCTGGAAAACCATATCCTCTACAACCGCCTCAGCGGTGAAACCGGCGGCAGCGAAAGCTACGAGATCAACCTGCCGAGCGGCGGCTTGTCGTTCGTCATCGGCAATCTGATCGAGCAGCCTTCGACGACGCAGAATCCGGCGATGCTCGACTATCTGAGCGAGCCGGGTTCCGGCCAGAACGCGGACGATCGCCTGTTCGTGGTCAACAACACCTTCGTCAACGATCGCGGCAGCGGCACCTTCCTGCAGATCGGCGCGTCGACCGTCACGCCGGCTGTCGCGCGCAACAACATCTTCTACGGCGGCGGCACGCTCAGTTCGCAGGCCGCCGCCGTGCTCGATCACAACTACAGCGGCGGCGCGGCGCTGTTCGTCGATGCGGCGAACTACGACTATCGCCTGCTGGCCGGATCGCCGGTGATCGATGCCGGCGTCGATCCCGGCAGTGGCGCCGGCGCGTCGCTCCTGGCGACCGGCGAATACGTGCATCCGGATGCGAGCGCCGTGCGCCCCTCCGACGCTGCGATCGATATCGGCGCGTACGAATGGGTCGGCGACGCGATCTTCGGCGACGGTTTCGACGGCTAGATCAAGGCGGCCAGTTCACGCGTCAACGCGCCGGCGGCGATTTCGCGGCAGGCGCTCGCGTTCTGGCCCGCCCACAGCGGCGAGAAATCGCCGCTGCCGTCGCGTTCGGCCTGTGCCCGCAGCGGCGCCATGGCGCTGGCTGCGAGAGGAAATTCCGGCGCCCTCTCGCTGAGTGCGCCAAGCTCGCGCATGACGCGATTGACGATGCCGCGCGCCGGCCGTCCGCTGAACAGATTCGTCAGCGCGGTGTGACCGCTGGCCTCGCTCTGCAAGGCTGCGCGGTGGACGTTACTGGTGGTGGCTTCCGTGCAGAGAAGATACGCCGTGCCGAGCTGTACGCCGGCCGCACCGAGCGCGAACGCCGCAGCGACGCCGCGCGCGTCGCCGATGCCGCCGGCGGCGATCACCGGCACGTCGACGGCGTCGACCACGTGCGGCAGCAGTGCGAACAGACCGGATTGCAGGGTCAGGTCGTGCGAGAGAAAGTGACCGCGATGACCGCCGGCTTCGAGGCCCTGCACGATGATCGCATCGGCGCCATGCGCTTCCAGCCAGCGCGCTTCGTCGACGGTCGTCGCCGAGGCGAGGACTTTCGATCCGCAACGGCGTACGCGTGCGAGCAGATCCGCTCGCGGCAGTCCGAAGTGGAAGCTGACGACCGGCGGCTTCAGTTCTTCGAGCAGATCGGCCGTGGTCGTATCGAATGGCGTTCGCGTCGGACCGGCCGGAATCGCGCCGACATCCAGGCCGAGTTCCCGATAGTACGGCGCGAGCAGCGCGCGCCAGGCAGCTTCGCGGGCCTTGTCGACGACCGGCGGCGTGTGGCAGAAGAAGTTTGCGTTGTAGGGTGCTTGCGTCTGCGCCGTGATCGCCGCGAATTGGCTGCGCATTGCCGCGGGCGTCAGCATCGCGCACGGCAGCGAGCCGAGCCCGCCGGCCTGGCACACCGCGATCGCCAGCGCACTGTCTTGCACGCCGGCCATCGGCGCCTGGATGATCCGCAGATCGATGCCCAGGAGTGCGCGCAAGTCCATCGACGAATTCCTCCGTGGTCCTGCGGGTCTCGCACTAGTTCGTCGCCAGCGCCGCATCGACGATCGTCTGCGCCTCGCGCAGCAGATCGGCCAGATGCGCTTCGCTGCGGAAGCTTTCCGCATAGATCTTGTAGATGTCCTCGGTGCCGGAAGGGCGCGCGGCGAACCAGCCGCTCGCGGCGATGACCTTGATGCCGCCGATCGGTGCGTCGTTGCCGGGCGCGCGGTCGATCACGGCGTTGATGGTCTCGCCCGCAAGCCGGTCGGATTCGACCCGCGCCGGCGACAGCTGCGCCAGTTTCTTCTTCTGCTCGCGCGTTGCCGGTGCGTCGATGCGCTGCGCATACGAACGGCCGAGCTCGCCGGCCAGCTGCTCGTAGAGTTCGCCAGGGTCGCGTCCACTGCGCGCCGTCATCTCGGCCGACAGCAGGGCTGCCGCAATGCCGTCCTTGTCGGTCGACCACACCGTGCCGTCGCGACGCAGGAACGAAGCGCCGGCACTCTCCTCGCCGCCGAAGCCGAGCGAGCCGTCGAGCAGGCCGTCGACGAACCATTTGAAGCCGACCGGCGTTTCCAGCAGGCGCCGGCCCAGACGCTGCGCGACGCGATCGATCAGCGCGCTGCTGACGACGGTCTTGCCGACCGCCGCGCCGGCGTTCCATTGCGGCCGCTGCCGGAACAGATAATCGATCATCACGGCCAGATAGTGATTGGGCAGCAGCAGGCCGGCGCTCCCGGCGACGATGCCGTGGCGATCGTGATCGGTGTCGCAGGCGAACGCGACGTCGTAGCGGTCCTGCAGGCCGATCAGGCGCCGCATCGCATACTTCGACGACGGATCCATGCGTACGCGGCCATCCCAGTCGAGCGTCATGAAGGCGAAGGTCGGGTCGACCTGCTCGCTGATCACCTCGAGCGCGATGCGATGGCGTTCGGCGATGCGCGCCCAGTAGTGCACGCCGGCGCCGCCGAGCGGGTCGACGGCGATGCGCGGCGCCGCGGCGCGGATCACGTCGAAGTCGATCACCTGGCCGAGGTCGTCGACATAGCGGCCGATGAAATCGTGCTCGTGCGTCGTCGCTGCCTGGCGCGCCTGTGCCAGCGGCACGCGGCGGACCTCGGCGAGATGGCCGGCGATCAGCGCGTTCGCGCGCGCCTCGATCGCGGCGGTCAGCTGCGTATCGGCGGGACCGCCGTTCGGCGGGTTGTACTTGAAGCCGCCGTCGCCGGGCGGATTGTGCGAAGGCGTCACCACGATGCCGTCGGCGAAGCCGCGTTCGCGGCCGCGGTTGTGCACCAGGATCGCCTGCGAGATCGCCGGCGTCGGCGTGTACTCGCCGTTCGCCGCGATCATTGTTTCGACGCCGTTCGCGGCCAGCACTTCGAGCGCGGTCTCGAACGCCGGCGCGGAGAGGGCGTGCGTGTCGACGCCGATGAAGAGCGGGCCGTCGATGTTGCGCGCGCGGCGCGATTCGCAGATCGCCTGCGTGATCGCCAGCACGTGGTTCTCGTTGAAGCTCGCATCGAACGACGAGCCGCGGTGGCCGGAGGTGCCGAACGCGACGCGCTGCGCCGCGACCGACGGGTCCGGCTTGCGGCTGTAGTAGGCCTCGACCAGCGCGGCGATGTCGACCAGCGGCGCCTCGGTCGCCGCGTGGCCGGCCAGCGGATTCACCGTCTCGCTCATGGGCTGCTCGTCCTGTGCGCGCGGTAGCGCCGGATCAGCGTGTTGGTGGAGCTGTCGTGCGCCAGCGACGGCTCGTCCCTGCTCATCAGCTCGGCCGCGGTCTTCTTCGCCAGCGCCTTGCCGAGTTCGACACCCCACTGGTCGAACGAATCGATATCCCAGATCGCTCCCTGCACGAACACGCTGTGCTCGTACAGCGCGACGAGCGCCCCGAGCGTATGCGGCGTCAGGCGTTGCGCCAGGATCGTATTGCTCGGGCGATTGCCCTCGAATACGCGATGCGGCACCCCTGCGTCGGGCGTGCCCTCCTGGCGCACCTCGTCGGCGGTCTTGCCGAACGCGAGCGCCTCGCTCTGCGCGAACAGGTTGGCGATCAGCAGGTCATGCTGATCGCCGAGCGGGGCGAGCGCTTCGCAGAAGCCGATGAAGTCGCACGGGATCAGGCGCGTGCCCTGGTGGATCAGCTGGTAGAACGAATGCTGTCCGTTGGTGCCGGGTTCGCCCCAGTAGATCGGGCCGGTGGCGTAGTCGACGTGCCTGCCGCTCTGCGTCACGTGCTTGCCGTTGCTCTCCATCGTCAGCTGCTGCAGGTATGCCGGAAAACGCTTCAGGTATTGCTCGTAGGGCAGCACGGCGACGGTCTCGGCACCGAGGAAATTGGTGTTCCACAAGCCGATCAGGCCGAGCAGGACCGGCAGGTTGCGCTCGAACGGCGTGCTGCGGAAGTGTTCGTCGATCGCGTGGAAACCGGCCAGCAGATCGCGGAATCCGTCGGCGCCGATCGCCAGCATCGTCGACAGGCCGATCGCCGAATCCATCGAGTAGCGCCCGCCGACCCAGTCCCAGAAGCCGAACATGTTGGCCGTGTCGATGCCGAACCCGGCGACTTCGACGGCATTGGTCGACACCGCGACGAAGTGCCTGGCGACGGCCGACTCGTCGCCGCCGAATGCCGCCAGCGTCCATGCGCGGGCGGCGTGCGCGTTGGTCAGCGTTTCCAGCGTCGTGAAGGTTTTCGAGCAGATCACGAACAGCGTCTCGTCCGCGTCGAGGTCGCGCGTCGCCTCGACGAAGTCGATGCCGTCGACGTTGGAGACGAAGCGGAACTGCAGGTCGCGCCGGCTGTAGTGGCGCAGGGCCTCGAAGGCCATCACCGGCCCGAGGTCGGAGCCGCCGATGCCGATGTTGACGATGTTGCGAATGCGCCGGCCGCCGTGGCCCTTCCATTCGCCGCTGCGCACGCGTTCGGCGAACGCAGCCATGCGTTCGAGCACGCCATGCACGTGCGGCACGACGTTGCTGCCGTCGACGTCAATGACCGCGCCGGCCGGTGCGCGCAGTGCAACATGCAGCACGGCGCGGTTCTCGGTGGTGTTGATGTGTTCGCCGGCGAACATCGCGGCGATGCGCCGCGACAGCTGCGTGGATTTGGCGAGCGCCTGCAACAGGCGCAGGGTTTCCGTGTCGACGCGCTGCTTGGAGTAGTCCAGATAAAGACCGGCCGCTTCGGCGGCGAAACGCTCGCCGCGCCGGGGATCGGCGGCGAACAGCTCGCGCAGGTGCACTCGCCGCTGGCGTTCGGCATGCGCTTCGAGCGCGCGCCACTCGGGGCGCGAGGTCAGCCCGGTCGCCGTCGCGGCAGCGGCGCTCATCGTGCCGCCTTCGCGCCGTCGTCGAGCTTCGCGCTCTTGTCGGCGATCCGCTTCATCAGCTCCTGCCACGACTTCACGAACGCCTGCGCGCCTTCCTGCTGCAGGCGCGTCGCCAGCGCGCCGACATCGACGCCGGCCTGCGCGAAGGCCGCGAGCGTGCTTTCGGCATCGCCGCCGTCGGCCGCCATGGCGCCTTTGATTTCGCCATGATCGGCCAGCGCGAGCAGGGTCTTTTCCGGCATCGTGTCGATCGTTTCAGGCGCGGCGAACGCTTCGACGTACAACGTATCCGAGGCGTTCGGGTCTTTCACTCCGGTGCTCGCCCAGAGCAGGCGCTGCGGGCGCGCGCCGGCGCTCGCAAGCCTGGCCCAGCGCGGCGATGCGAGCAGATCGCGATAGGCGCGGTAGGTGCGCCGGCCGATGGCGATGCCGAGGCGGTTGCGCAGGTCCTGCGGCACCTGTTCGGCGACCGCACGATCCCAGCGGCTGATGAACAGCGAGGCGACCGAGACGATCTTCGGATCGAGGCCGGCGGCGATGCGCCGCTCGATGCCGCGTAGATACGCTTCGGCGGCGGCGAGATAGTGCTCGCGCGAGAACAGCAGGGTCACGTTGACCGGCACGCCGGCGAAGATCGCTTCCTCGATCGCGACGACGCCGGCCGCGGTGCCGGGAATCTTCACGAACAGGTTCGGCCGCTCGGCCTGCGCGTGGATCGCCTTGGCCGCCGCGATCGTGCCGGCGCTGTCGTCGGCGAGCAGCGGCGACACTTCCATCGAGACCCAACCGTCCTCGCCGTGGCTGGCCTCGAAGATCGGCCGGAACAGATCGGCCGCGCGGCGCAGGTCCTCCAGTGCGAGCTCGGTGAACAGCCCTTCGCCGGACTTGCCGGCGCGCGCCTTCTCGGCGATGCCGGCATCGTAGGCGGCGGTCTTGCCGATCGCTTCGTCGAAGATCGTCGGGTTCGATGTCAGCCCGGTCACCGACAGTTCGTTGATATAGCGCTGCAGCGTGCCGTCGTCGAGAATTTCTCGCGTGATGTTGTCGAGCCACAGGCTCTGGCCGAGTTCGTGCAGTTGGCGGGTCGGTTTCATGCAGTCTCCGGGTAGGAATTGCGCAACGTCCATCCTGCAACATGGGGACGGGCAGGGCGAAGACGCCAGTGTACGGGACTCGGCGGCGCCGCCACCCCAACGCGTTTTCGCACGCTAAGGCTTGCTTAAGAATTGCAGGCGAGCATGCCTGCCCCGAACCGGTGCGACGAAGCAGGAGACCCTCGGGAGTGAACGCGCAGCTCGAATCCATGCGTGGCTGGCACGGGGTGTGGCTGGTCGTGCTCGTGCTCGTCTACGCCTGCGCGTTCCAGGGCTCGCGCCCGATCTATTCGCCAGACGAGGGCCGCTACACGAACGTCGCGCTGAACATGCTCGACAGCGGCGACTGGACGCGGCCGATGCTCAATGCGGAGGTCGAGCACTGGTCGAAGCCGCCGTTGACCTATTGGGCGGTCGCGGCCAGCGTCGGCGTGTTCGGCCGCAACGAATTCGCGGTGCGCCTGCCGAACGCGCTCGCCTTCGCCGGCACGCTGTTCACGCTGTTGTGGATAGGTCGCCGCTTCACCCCGCAACGCGCCTGGCTGCCGGCACTGGTGTACGCGACCTTCGTGTTTCCCGCGGTGGCGATGAACATCGTGACCACCGATACCCTGCTGTCGTTGTGGGAAGCCCTGCAGCTGGCGGCCTTCGTATCGTTGTGGTGGGCAGTGGACGCGAACGCCGCACGGCATGCGCGCCGCCTGCTCTGGCTGGCCGCCGCGCTGGCGTTCATGACGAAGGGGCCGCCCGGCCTGCTGGTGCTCGCCGGCTGCGTCGTCTTCGCCTTCTGGGAGCAGCGCTGGCACGGCCTGGCGCGCGTCTTCCATGGAGACGGCCTGCTGCTGTTCGTCGTCGTCGGCGGCGCCTGGTATGTCGACGTGGCGATCCGCGAGCCCGGCGTGCTGCGCTATTTCCTGGTCGAGGAAGTGGTCAATCGCATCGCCACCGACAAGATGCATCGCAATGAAGCCTGGTACGGCGGCTTCAAGGTCTATCTGCCGACCTTGCTGATCGGCAGCCTGCCGTGGCTGCCCGTGCTCGCAGCCACCGCCTGGCACCGGCGCCGCCAGCGCGCTGCGGTGTTCGGCGACCGCCGTGCGCTGCGTCTGCTGCTGTGCTGCATCGGCCTGCCGCTGGCGGTATTCATGCTTTCGCGCTCGCGCCTGCCGCTGTACGTGCTGCCGTTGTTCGCGCCGCTGGCCGCGCTGACCGCGCTGGCGCTGGCGCCGCTGCGGATCGAGGCGCGCGGGTTGCAGGCGGTGCTCGCGGCCTGGTGCATCGTGCTGGTCGGCGCGCGCGTGGTTGCGGTGAATCTGGATGTGGCCGACGACGACAAGCGTCTGGCCGAGGCCGTCGAACGGCAGTTGCCGATGCCGCCGCACGGCGTGCTCTTCGTCGAAGCCGCGCCGCGCTTCGGGCTGCGTTTCTATCTCGGCAGTTCGGTCGAGCGGCTGACCCTGCCGCAGCGCGAATTGCTGCCGCAGACCGAAACCATCGAAAGTGAAATGAGCGAGACGGGCGAAGGCTGCCGCGTCCTGCTTGCCCTGCCGGCCGACCTCGCCGCGACGCAGGCCGCACTCGACGCGCAGCGGGTGCGCTACCGCCGCCTTGCCGATGTGCGCGGCTACGCGATGTTCGCCGAGATCGCGCCCGACTGCGAAGCCTACGCGAAACTCTGAGCGCGCCGGCGCGCCGGCTTCACGGCGTCTGCGCGAAATCCGCGACCTTCTTCGCGATGCGTTCGCGCAGCGCGTGCAGGCCCTCCACGGCAAGTTCGCGCAGGACGCGCCGGTCCGCATCGGCGAACGGCGAGCGCTTGCTGCAGTGGGCGATGATCAAGGCGAAGTCCTGCGCTTCGCCGAGCACGACCGCAAGCCGCTTGCCGTGCTGCTGCATCGGCTCGTGCGCACCGACGTTGTCGCCGAGCGCACGCTGCTGCTGCGACCAGCGTCGCGCGCGCCGGCGCCAGCGATGCCAGTCGTCGTCGCGCGTGCTCGCCAGCGCGCGCGCGCCGGCTTCGTCCAGATCGAGCAGGCTGCGCGTCAGCGCGGCGTCGACGTCGGCCTGCCGCACGACGTTCCACGGCAGCGCGGGCAGCGCTGCCTGCAGGGTCGTGAGCAGCGCACGCTTGTCGCCGAGCAGCGGATCTTCGAGCAGTTCGGCGCGTGCACGCCCGGCACGCCCGGCCGCGGCGATGCGGCGTACGCGCCGCAGTACGGCCAGCGCTTCGGGCGCGCGCGTCTTTTCGATCAAGTCGTCCAGCGCGACGACGAACGCGTGCGCATCGCGCAGCTTCGACAGGCGCCGGTTCATGCTGCCGAGTTCGCGATCGATCAGCGCGGCGCCGGCACCGAGCTGCGGCGTGCCGAGCGCGAGGGTCGCGCGCGCGCGGCGGATCGACTTGCGCGCCTGGTGCACGCCGGTATGCAGGCGCGCGCCGCGCCAGCCGAGGCAGGTGATCGCGCGCGCCAGTTCGCCGGCCGCATAGTCGAACAGCACGTTGCCGGGCTTCTGCGCGACCTGTGCGTCGGCATCGCCCGCGGCCTGCTCACTGTCCATAACGTTCGGTCCGGATGAAGGTGGCGTCGAGGCCGGCCTGGAGGAGGGCGCCCGTCGCTGTCTCGACGAACGGATTGGAACCGCAGACGAAGACATGACGGGCGGCGCCGTCGATGCGCGCCAGCGTCTCCCCGAGCATAGCCGCATCGACCCGTCGCGCGTAATCGCGTTCGCGCCGCGCCGGTTCGCGGGTCAGCACGAACACCAGTTCGAATCCGTCCTGGTGCCGCTGCAGGGCGAGCAGTTCGTCGCGAAAGATCAGTTCATCCCACGTGCGCGCCGAATACAGCAGCAACGTCGGCAGCGTGGCGCGGTGTGCAGCGCGCTCGCGCAGCATGCTCATCAGCGGCACGACGCCGGAGCCGCCGCCGAACAGCAGCAGCGGCCCGCCATCGGCCAGCGACCAGACGAAATGGCCGCCGATCGGACCGCGCAGCTCGATGCTGTCGCCGACGACGGCGATGTCGTGGAAGAACGGCGACACTTCGCCCTCGTCGAGCCGCTCGACCGCCAGTTCGATCACCCCGGCGGTGGCCGGCGCCGACGCGATCGAGTAGCTGCGCTGCGCCTGGTAGCCGTCCGGCGCGGTCAGGCGCACTTCGACATGCTGGCCGGCCTGGAATGCGAAGGGTTGCGCGAGATCGAAGAAGAAACTCTTCACCCGCGGCGTCTGCAGCGCGATCGCGCCGATCGTCGCCGGCTGCCACAGCAGCCTCGGCGGCGGCATCGCGAAGAGCGGCTCTTCAGTCGCCACTGAAGCGCTGCTCGCGCCAGGGATCGCCGTGGATGTGATAGCCGCGCAGCTCCCAGAAGCCCGCCTCGTCGCGCGCGGTGAACTGCAGCGCGTTGACCCATTTTGCGGATTTCCAGAAATACAGATGTGGAACCAGCAGGCGCGCCGGTCCGCCGTGTTCGGCGGCGAGCGGCGCCTCGTCGTAGGCGAGCGCGATCATCGCCTTGCCGCCGACCAGATCGGCGGTCGGCACGTTGGTGGAGTAGCCGTCGAACGAATGCGCCAGCGTGTAGCCGGTCGGCGCCGCCACGCCTGCCGCGGCGAGCAGGTCGTCGATGGTGACGCCGCGCCAGCGCGTGTCGAGCTTGGACCATCGGGTCACGCAGTGGATGTCGCGCGTCAGCGTCGTCTGCGGCAGTGCGTTGAACTCGGCCCAGCTCCAGCGCGCGATCGGCTTCGGGCCGACCTTCAGCGTGAACGCCCAGTCCGTGGTCGCCACGCGGGGCGTGGGGCCGGCCGAGAGCACCGGAAAGTCGTCGGTCAGCGACTGCCCGGGCGGCACCCGCCCTGCGCTGCCCTGCGGTCGGGGCCGGCCGCTGAAACCGCGTGTGACCATGCGAGCGATCCTTCATGGATGCCGGCGCCCGTTTGCGGGCGCGGCCTGCCAGCCTAGGGTGCCATGAAATCGGCCCCGCGGCAGCGTGCGCCGCGTTGCCCTTGACGCGGTGCGCCTGCTTGCGTGCATGCTTCGCGCGCAAGCGCAGAACCCGGGGAAAGTCCGCATGCTGCTTTTCGAATCCATCATCAGCGTCCTGCTCGGCGCCGTGCTGCTGGCGGCGCTGGCGCGGCGCATCGGCGCGCCGTATCCGACCTTCCTCGCGCTCGGCGGCGCTGCGCTTTCGCTGCTGCCGGGCGCGCCGAACTGGGGGCTGGATCCGAGCCTCGTGCTCGCCCTGTTCGTCGCGCCGGTCCTGCTCGATGCGGCCTATGACACCTCGCTGCGCGACCTGAAGGACAACTGGGCGCCGGTCGCCGGCCTGGTCCTCGTCGTCGTCGGCCTGACCACGGCGGCCGTGGCCTGCGTCGCACATGCCCTCGTACCGGGCATGTCGTGGCCGGTCGCGATCGCGCTCGGCGCCATCGTCGCGCCGCCGGACGCGGCGGCGGCGACCGCCGTGCTGCGCCAGGCGAACCTGCCGCAGCGGCTGGTGACGATTCTCGAAGGCGAGAGCCTGCTCAACGACGCGACCGCCCTGCTGATCTACCGCCTCGCGGTCGCCGCTGCGCTCAGCGGCACGTTCTCGCCGGCGCAGGTGGCGCCGACGCTGCTCCTGACGGTGGCCGGCAGCGTCGTCGTCGGCTTCCTGCTGGCGTGGCCGATGGTGCGGCTGATCCGCCGCGTGCACGACATCCCGAGTTCGGTCATCGTCCAGTTCGTCACCACGTTCGGCGTGTGGATCTTCGCCGAGCGCATCGGCCTGTCCGGCATCCTCACCATTGTCACCTACGCGATCACCGTCGCGCGCGTCGGCGGCGGCACTATGCCGGCACGCCTGCGCGTGCCTTCGTTCGCCGTGTGGGACACCGCGATCTTCATGCTCAACGTGCTGGCCTTCGTGATGATCGGCCTGCAGGTCGGGCCGATCTGGACGCGCCTGTCGGCTGCGGCGCGCGTGGAGTACGGCATGGTCGCGCTGGCGGTGCTGGCGACGGTCATCGTGGTGCGGCTGGCGTGGTGCATGAGCTACAACGCGGTCGTGCGCTGGCGCATCCGGCGCGTCGGCTTTCATCCGCCGCGGCCGATGCTGCGTCCGACCGTGCAGAGCGGCCTGGTCATTTCCTGGTGCGGCATGCGCGGCATCGTCACCCTCGCCGCCGCATTCGCGCTGCCGCAGGATTTCGCGCAGCGCGACCTGATCCTGCTGACCGCATTCTGCGTCGTGTTCGGCACGCTGGTGATCCAGGGCTTGAGCCTGCGGCCACTGCTCAAGTCCCTGCATTTCGACGACGACGCTCCGGTCGAGCGCGAATTCCAGCGTGCGCGCGCCGCCGCCTATGTCGCTGCCGTCGCGACGCTGGACGGCGAGACCTCGCCCGAGGCGGAAGCGCTGCGCCACGAATACCGCAGTGCGGCGCGCGATCCGTGCATCGGCGGCGAGCCGGACAGCGCAAGCGAAACGCCGCTGGCGGCGCTGCGTCGTCGCGCCATCGCCGCCGCGCGCGACACCAATCAACAGCTGTGGCAGAGCGGCGACATCGGCGACGCGGCATTCAGCCGGCTGCAGGAAGAGTTCGACTGGGCGGAGCTGAGCATTCCGGCGGCGTGATGCCATTCACGTCGACGCGCCGAGCGCAAGCCACTTCGTTGCGCGATAGGAGTCGGCCACGATCCAGGCGCCGCAGGCGATCGCTGCGGAAATCAGGAATCCCGTCCATTGCGTCCGATCCGGCGGCAGGGCGAACAGGCCGGGCATCCAGACCAGCGCGGTGATCACGCCGAGCATCGCCGCTTCCATCGTTGCCGCAAGCCGCAGCCACACGCCGCAGCAGGCCCAGGCAAGCGGCGAGACTGCCGGCACCGGTCAGGCAGGCCCAGCCGAGCGGAAACGGCAGCCAGTGCGGCACGTACGCGGCGGTCTCCGTGGCATAGACGAAGTGGGACAGCCCGATCATCGGCAGCGACACGATGAAAAGCCGCCGTGCCCAGCGGATTCCATTCGCGCCGGTGGCGAATTTCAGTACGCGCCACGGCTGCAGACGCGCGTTGGCAGCGAAGCGAATCCAGATGCCCGCGAGCATCACGGCGATCTCGCCGAAGCCGAGCCAGCTTGCCTCCATCTGCGGCACCAGCACGACGGCCGGCACGTTCAACAGCAGCAGCCACAGCAGCAGGAAGGCGAACAGCACGCGCAGCGCGAGTCGATTCGAAGGCTTCAGCAACAGGCCGATGCCGCCGAGCAGTTCGATGGCAGCGCAGGCGCAGGCGATGACTTGGCGTGCCGGCAGAGGCTCGATCGGGATGCGTTGCCAGACCAGCGCGAAATCGCCGTGGATGAGGCCGAGGAGGCCGAGCCCGATCATCGTGGCCGCGAAGGCGCGCACGCTCGCGGTGGCGTCCGCGATCGACGTCCGCGTCGATGTGCGGTCCACGTACGGGCTGCCCGTGGCTGCTGCGATCGGAGCATCGAAAGAAGAGGGCGGCAACGTGATTCTGCCCGGCGTGCGAAACGAGTCGCGAACAAGTTCTTTTGTATCACCGTTGCGCTCGGGTATTCGCGCGGCTGCCTGCGCATTCCGGTCGATCCGGGTTGCATGGATTGCGCATCGCGCGCAGGCTCTGTGCGAAGCCGGCGCCGACGGGCCACGCTGAGCCGGCAAGGGGTGGGCGGCATGAGCAGGAAACGCGTCGAAGAGCCGTACTGGGCACCGTTGCCGCGGCCGCATTTCACCGCCGCGCAGACCGCGGCCATTGTCGCGCGCCAGCTGATACCCATCGTCGGCGTGCTGTTCTTCCACTGGTCGGCGAGCCAGTTCCTGCTGCTCAGCGTGTTCAATATCGGGCTCGCCATCGCGGCGATCGGATGCATCGGCGCGGCCGTCCCGGCGCACGCCGCCGCCGCGCCCGATCCGCAGGACGCGCTGGGTCGATGGATCAGTTTGTTTGCGACTGGGCTGATCGCCGCGCTGCTGTTCACCGCGATGTTCGGCTGGGTGATCGGCCTGTTCGTGGACTGGAAGATGTCGCTGGTCTGGGGCGCGCTGGCGACGATGCTTTTCGCAGCGCCCGGCGTGCTCGAGCAGTACCGGACGGACCTGGCTTCGGCGCTGACCGAGACGCAGCGCAAGCAGCGCGATCAGCCGAACGTGATCGGGCTGGTGCTGTGCGCGGGGCTGCTTTTCATGATGTCCGGCTACATCGGTGAACTGGGCAGATTCGGTCTGGTGATCGTGGTGATGGCCGCCACCGGCCTGTTCATCTTGCGCGATCTGCGCCCCGACCTGATGCGCGAACTGACGCGTCCGAAGAACATGCCGCCGCCCGCGGAATACGGCGAGGCGGCCAAGCGTCACGATTTCCTCGGGTTCGTGCTCGGCGGCATGAAGGCGAAGGCGGCAAAACCGCGCGCCAGCGAAAAGAAAGACGCTTGACGAAGCCTCGCGGCAACGGCCGCGTGCGCGTATTCATCGGCGGCGGCCGGCCGGAAAAAACAAGGGCCGCGCCGTGGGATCATGCGGCGCGGCCCTGCGGATAGTACGAGCGCTATCCCAATGCGAGCCGGGAGTGAACGCGCTTAAGCGTTCCGTGCGGCCCGACTCCCTCTGAATAGAACGTACAAACGGGCGAAACTCGGTCACGCCCTTCGAGAGAAGGCCGAAAAGCGGACCGGATGCCGGTCGCGGCGTGCGTTCGCCGGGGGCCGCGAGCGTTGTGGGCGGAGAACAGCGGGCCGGCGGCGATCGCCAGCGGCCGCGGGACATCGTTGCCGCAGCGTGCTAGTGCGCGTTCCGCTTCGGGCCGGCGACGGCGGCGTCGACCAGCAGCGCAGCCGTCGTGCGCGCCACGCGCGCGGCCTGCGGGTTGCGATCGATATAGGCGGACATCGAAGCGCCGTCGTAGAGCGACACCAGCTGCAGTCCGAGCAGCTGCGGATCAGCCGCCCCCGCGTCCGCTGCGAGGCGGGTGAACAAGGCCAATGTCCACGCGCGCGACTCGTCGACCGTCGCTTTGATGCTGCTGTCGGGCCGGGCTTCCGCGCCGGCGCGCGCGAAGGCACAGCCGCTGAACTTGGGATTCGCCGCGACTTCGGCGAATGCGTCGAACAGGCTGAGGATCTGCTCGCGCGGCTGCTCGTGCCGGGCAATCCTTTCCAGCATGCGCGCCTGGCGCAATTCGTGGCGGCGCTGCAGGTAGGAGCGGACCAGCTCCTCCTTGCTGCCGAACAGGTCGTACAGCGAGGCCTTGGCAACGCCGGCGCGTTCGATGATGCGGTCGATGCCAACGGTCTGGATGCCTTCCTCGTAGAAGAGTTCGTCGGCGGCGCCGAGCAGCCGTTCCCTGGCGGACCGGCGCTCGGGGGAAGAAGCAGTTTTCGTCGTCATGGCTTGACAATAACAGACAGGTCTGTATGATTCAAGTCTAAGACAGACAGACCTGTCTGTTCATCCATGTTTGTTCATCCATGTCGGGACGTCCCATGCCGAGCATTTCGAGTTCTTTTGCAGCCCCGCTGGCGATCGCGCTGACGGCGCATCCGACGGCGGAAAATCAGGTCGAGCTGCTGCCGGGAATGACCGCGAAGCGTCGCAGTCCACTGTCGCCGGGCGTGACCTTCTTCCTGCTGGCGTCGATCACGATTTCCTTTCTTGCAGGTTCCAGCGCGCCGACACCGCTGTATGGGACCTACCAGGCGGCCTGGGGCTTTTCGCCGATCGTCGTGACGGTCATCTTCGGCATCTACGCGGTAGCGGTGCTCGTCGCGCTGCTGTTTGCCGGTCGCCTGTCCGACCATCTCGGCCGGCGCCCGGTGCTGCTGGCGACGATTGCGGCGCAGGCGTTGACGATGCTGTTGTTCGCCACCGCGGGGAGCGTGACGCAGCTGCTGGTCGCGCGCGTCCTCCAGGGTCTCGCGGCAGGCGCTGCGGTCGCTGCCGTCGGCGCCGGCATGCTCGATCTGGACCGCACGCGCGGTACCGTCGCCAACGCGGTCGCACCGGCGTTCGGAACCGCGACGGGAGCCATTCTGGCCGGCCTGATGGTGCAATACCTGCCGGCGCCGACGCACCTGATCTATGCCTTCCTGGGGGGCGTACTGATCCTGCAGGGCATCGGCGTGGCGCTGATGGACGAGACGATCTCGCCGCAGCCCGGTGCGCTCGCGTCGCTGAAACCGCGCTTCCGGCTTCCGGCGGCGACGCGCGAGCCGCTGCTGCTGGCGATACCGATCCTGGTCGCCAGCTGGGCGCTGGCCGGCTTCTACGGCTCGCTCGGTCCGATGCTCGTGCGCGGCATGATGGGTTCGAATTCACCCTTGCTCGGAGGCCTTGCGTTGTTTGCGCTGGCGAGCAGTGCCGGCGTATCGGTGCTGGCGCTGCAGCATCGCGCGCCACGGGCCATGATGAGCCTGGGGGCTGTCGCGCTGATCGCCGGCGTCGGCATTTCGATGGCCAGCCTGCCTTCTCACGCGATCGGCATGTTCTTCCTCGGAACGGTGATCGCCGGCGCCGGCTTCGGCGCAGGATTCCAGGGCGGAGTACGCACGATCCTGCCCTTTGCCGAGCCGCACGAACGCGCGGGCGTGCTGTCCCTGATCTTCATCGTGTCGTATCTGGCGATGGGCCTGCCGGCGGTGATTGCCGGGGTATTCGTTGCCCGCCATGGCGATATTCTGGCTACGGCGCAGGGATTCGGTACGGTCGTGATCGCGCTCGCGGCGCTCGCCCTGGTCGGCAGTACGCTGCGCAGCGCGACGAAATAAGGGCCTCGGAATCGGCCGTTCGGACTGCGGCGGGATTGATTGAACAGGGCCTGCGCCGGCGTCCGGGCGGGATATTAGTCATTGCGCTAGAATGGGAGCGATTCTCAAAGAAAGGGCTCTTACGAATGGCAATCGATATCAAGTCTCTCAATCATGCCCAGCTGGGCGACCTGATTGAGCGCGCACAGGCACGGCAAGCGGAACTTCGCACCGAAAGTGCGCACAAGGTGAGGGCGAAAATTGCCGCCCTGGCGAAGGCGGAAGGACTCGATATCGAGGATGTGCTGGGCACGCGCAAACAAGGGCGCGGTGCGCCGCGCGGCAAGGTCAAACCGAAATACCGCAATCCCGCCGACAAGAGCCAGGTGTGGTCGGGCCGCGGCCGGCATCCGCTGTGGTTCGATGCGGCGATCAAAGCCGGAAAGACCGAGCGCAGTCTTCTGATCAAATAAATCGGCATTGTCCGGACATGGCCGGGATTGCACCCGCGAAGGGTCGCGGTCCCGGTCGTGGTTCCGATGCGCAAAGGTCGAGCGGCAGCGCCGCACGCGATACACCCGCCTATTGGTTTGTGGAGATCGCCGCATGGCGGCATACACGTCGGAAGTGAGCATTCGGGCGTCGTCGTCGCGCGTGTTCGACGTGCTGACAAAACCCGAAT
>DASWPR010000461.1:0-2945 GCA_036398455.1 Dokdonella sp. | reverse complement strand
TCCGGCGCGCGGGCGTGATGGTGCAGGAACGACAGCGGCAAGGCGAGGCGGTCGGGATCGGTGCCGTCAAAGCTGGCACAGCCGATCATGACGTCGAAGCGGTTCTGCTTCACGTAGCTCCAGATGCCCTGCCACAGCAGTTCGACGGTGCGTTTGTTGCGGTAGCGCGGTAGCACGCAGGAGCGGCCGAGCTCGAGAAAGCGCAGCTCGCGGTGCCGCGCGATCATGTCCGACAGATCGAATTCGTTTTCGGTATAGAAGCCGCCATGTTTCATCGCGGTCTCGTGCCGAAGCAGCCGATAGGTGCCGACCACCGGCTGGCGTCCCGACAGTGTCGGCTTGGCGGTGTGGTCGATCACCATCAGGTGGTCGCAGATCTTGTCGAACGCGTCCTTGTCGCGCCGCGCCAGCAGCGTGGCGGCATCGGCGATCGCCGAGCCGTCCTTGTAGAACACTTTGTAGCGCAGCTTCTGCGCGCGCTTGACGTCGCGCTTGTCGCCGGCAAGCCGGACCTCGAGCGGGCCCATCCGGCCAAGCGATTCGGCCGCGCGCGGAAAGCGGATCGTTGACGCGACGTCGAGCGGCGGCTTGAACCAGGTGATCGCATGATGCGCGGCCGCGCCCATGTTGTGCGGGCGCAGCATCTGCATCAAGCCGGGTTTCGCGGGCGTCGTTTCGTTGCCTGGCATGGCCATTCCCCGTTGCCGCGTCTGCCGATTCGAATCAGCGCGGCCTTCGGGCATCAACATCATGCCGGCTGAACAGCCGTGTGACGGTGATATCAAGGGGATGTGACAGATCAGGCTGCGATGTGCCGCGTCGTTGCCAGCTCCGCCAGCGCGCTGGCGAGTTTTTCGCGGTCGAGCGGCTTGACCAGGAAGCCGTCCATGCCGGCCTCGAAACAGGCCGAACGGTCCTCCGACTGCGTATTGGCGCTCAGCGCCAGGATCGGCGTCCGCCTGCTCCGGCCGGCCTCGCGGGCGCGGATCTGCCGTGTGGTCTCGATGCCATCGAGCTTGGGCATCTGGATATCCATCAGTACCAGGTCAAAAGGCGTGTCGGCAGATTCCGAGGCGAGCCAGGATTCCAGCGCTTCTTCGCCATTGCTGGTCATCACGGTGCGGTGGCCGAGCCGCCCCAGCAGCGCGCGCATCAACAGCGCGTTGATCTCGTTGTCCTCGGCAACCAGGATCGACAGACTCGGCGTTGCCATCGGGGCCACCGGCGCAACCGGTTCGGTGAGATCGTCGGCCAGCTCTGCCGCTGCGACTTCCGTCCGTAGCGTCAGCCGGGCCGCCAGCGAGGCTGCGCGCAGCGGTTTCACAAGATAGCCCGTGAAGGCGGTGGCTGCTGCCGGCTGCAATTCGTGGCGCGTTGCCGGCGTGAACATCACGATGCGTCGCGCGGCATGCGTCAAAGCCTCGCTGGCGAGGTGTTCGACCTCGGCGGCGCCGAGGGCGCGGTCGATCAGCACCGCGAGCCAGGCGCGCTCCGGCAGCAGGGCTTCGGCGACGGCGACGTCCGACACCGTGCAGGTATGCGCGCCCCAGCGTTGCAGCCGCCGCGCGGTCAGCGACGCCTCGATGGTCTGCGGCGCCACCAGCATCACCGACTGGCCTGACAGGTCGGGCGCCTCGAAGGCCCTGGCTCCGGCGTCGTCGCCGGCTGCGAGCGGGATCGAGACTTCGAAGGTCGAGCCGCTCCCGGGCTCGCTCTGCAGTGTGATGCGGCCGCCCATCCGTTTGACGATGCGTTCGCTGATGTTGAGGCCGAGCCCGGTGCCGCCATAGTTGCGCGCGGTGGATTCGTTAGCCTGCTCGAACTCGCGAAAAATGCGTTGCTGCGCTTCCGGCGCAATGCCGATCCCGGTGTCGCGCACCAGGAAGCTGATCTCGCCGGGCCAGATGCCGGGCTCGACGATCAGCGCGACACCGCCGGTCGAGGTGAATTTGATGGCGTTGCCGGCAAGGTTCAGCAGTACCTGGCGCAGCCGCGCGGCATCGCCGACGACCGACAACGGCAGCCGTTCGTCGACATAAGCCGCGATTTCCAGTTCGCGGGCCTGCGCGCGCGGCGCCAGCAGTTCGGTGATGTCCTCGATCAAGGCCGCCAACGCGAACGGACGGCATTCGAGATCGATCTTGCCGGCCTCGATCTTGGAGTAGTCCAGCAGCTCCTCGATCAGCGACAGCAGTGCATCGCCGGAGGTTTTCACCGCGCGGGCATAGGTGGCCTGCTCCGGCGTCAGCGGCGTGTCGAGCAGCAGTCCGCTCATGCCGATGATGCCGTTAAGCGGCGTGCGAATCTCGTGCGAGGCCATCGCGAGGAAACGCGATTTGGCGCGGTTGGCGGCGTTGGCGAGATCGCGGGCCTCGGCGAGCGCGCGCTCGCTCTCGATGCGGTCGGTGACGTCGCGGCCGACGCATTGCAGTTCGGCGGGCTGCCCGGCATCGCTGCGCACCAGCCCTTCGCGCCAGGCGATCCAGCGTGGTCCGGCGGACGTGACGATCCGCTGGTCGTGGATGCTGGTGCCATTGGGCTGCGCGGCCGGCGCGCCCTGCTCCAGCACGTCGAGCACGAACGCGCTGCCGACCAGCTCCTCGCGCGAGCGCTCCACCAGCGTGCAATAGGCGTCGTTGACGAAGCTGATGCGGCCATGCGCATCGCGGATCACGATCAGGTCGCCCTGCGCCTCGAACAGGCTGCGGGCATGCTGTTCGGCTTCCTTCAGCTCCCAGTTGCGATCGACCAGCGATTCGTTATGCGCGGCGAGCAGGCGCAGCCGCCGTGCCATGAAGCGCAGCTTCATGCTCAGCGTCGCCAGCGCCACGCAGGCGACTGCGAACAGGAAGCTGGAGCCGATCGCGAAGGCATGCGGCTCGTAGCCGGAGTTTTCCGAGGTGCTGCCTTTGATGAAGCCGTAGGCGCCGCCGAACGCGGCGGAG
>DASWPR010000460.1:0-11674 GCA_036398455.1 Dokdonella sp. | reverse complement strand
AGCCTGGCCGTGATCGAAACCGAGCGCGGAAACGATCGCGCCGCGATGTCCTATGTCGCGAAGTCGCGCGAACTGGTGACGGTGCTGCCGCACTTCGAAGATGTCGCGCCGGATCTGGCGCAGCGGCGCTATTCGGCCGTACTGGCGCGACTGCAAAGCACCCCGGCGACCGTGCCCGACTCGATCCAGGCGGAGAAACAGTTGAGGCTCGCCGCCGTTGCGCTCGATCAGAACGACGATGCGACTGCACGATCCGCGCTGACCGCGGCGGCGCAATTCAGTGCCAAGACGCCATCGCAGGGGCAGCGCGCCCGCGTGCTGCTGGCGCAGTCCGCCTTCGACCTGGCGACGCGGAACCCCGATGCCAGACAAACGTTGGCCAGGCTCGTCGACAGCGAAACCCAACGCGTCTCGGAGCAGGGTCCGACCGTCGATGGCAGCGCCTCGATCCATCTGGCGCTGGCGGCAATGCAGGCGGCGCGCTCCGGTGAGACGAGCCTGGCCCGGTCAGCGCTGGACTCGACCCGCAAGCAGGCGCTGGACCACGGCTATTACGATCGCGCTGCGCTTTGGCGCACGGCCGACTGCGAAACCCAGTTCGCCAAGGATGCGCAGAAGCGCATCGATTGTCTGACTCCGCTCGTCGACGGCCGCGAGTACTACCAGACCCATGTGGCCCTGCTGCTCGCTTACCAGGTGCAAAGCGACGCCGCCAAGCAGCAGGAACAAACGGCCTGGCTGCAGAAGCATCGCGGACAGGCTGTCGCCGAACTCGAGAACGAGGCCGCGCTGATTCCCAATCTGCTCGCCGTCCGCGCCGCGCCGAATGACGCGGCGAAGCGGTGAGGTGAGGACCGCTGGCGCATAGCCGGAACGGTCCTCGGTCGAACGCAGCGGTTTATTTCGCGCCGATCACGATGAAGACCATGATGCAGCTCTTGTCCTGTGGGTTGTCCTGGAACTGCTGGTGAATCTTCGCCACTTCGGCCATCGACGGCAGCGTGCGTACCGCCGGTACATCCGCCGGATCGACCGTGATGCCGTGCGGCTTCAGTGCCGAGACGGGATCGCCGAGCACCTGTTCGCGAAAATCGCGATCGGTGGATAGTTGTCCGAGCACTTTTGCTACGGCGTCGTTCGACGGTGCGCCCTTGATCATGACGTGTTCCCCTCCGAGTTGAAGATGGCGTGCGATGGGTTTCCAAGGACGAAGCAGCGACGAAAGTCCGCTGTCGGCAGACTTATCCCTTCACGGTCTCCCCGTCCCCTCTTCCCGACCCTCTTTTACAAAAATCCTTTTGTGCGAGAGTGGGCGTCTTTCTAGCACAGTTCCCTTTCCCGCGAGAGTCCACCGATGAGTGAAAATCAGCGCGTGCGCCGCTGCGCTGCCGTGTCCCTGCAGGCGGAGGACCGGATGACGCTCGACTTTGCCGCATTGCTCGGCGGGCGCGAGGCCGTGCGCATCACGCAGGTGTGGCAGGCGAACGCGGCGCACCTCGGCCACGCGCTCGAACTCGACGCTGCAATGGTCGACGCGCTGGGCCGCATCAGCGACAGCCGCTGGACGCCGCGCACGGACGTTGCGGCCGCGATCGGAGAAGACCGTTTGCGCGGACTGATCGATCTCGGCCTGGTCCTTGTCGAGGCCGATGATGCGCTGCCTCATCGGCAGGATCAGCGCCTGCGCGATATCCAATGGCATTCGCTGGCGGCGGTCGGGCACATGTTCTCGCGCTGGTCCGGTGTCGACAGCGTGGCCTCGCAGAACGAATCGCGGATCCGATCGACCGAAGACCTCATCGCGGAGTTCGGGCCACCGCCGCCGCACTTCCACACGCGCCCGGACGCGCACGCGCGCGAGCCGCTGACGCGCCCGCCGCCGAGCGATCTCGACGGGCTGATGGCGCGGCGTGCGACGTGCCGCAATTTCGACACCGACAGCGCGCTCCTGCGGGACGATCTGGGCGCACTGCTGCATCGCGCATTTGGCGTGCAAGGGCGGGACGAACTCGCTCCCGGTGCCGTAGCGCTCAAGAAAAACCATCCTTCGGGCGGTGGACTGCACCCGCTGGAGGCCTACCTGATCGTGCAGAACGTCGAGGGTATGGAAGCGGGCCTCTACCACTACAACGTCGAGGCGCATGCGATCGATTTACTGCGCGGGCTGGCTGCCGCCGACGCCCGCGCACTCGCCCGAAGCGCCGTCGCAGGTCAAGAGTATTTCTCCGATGCGCCGGTGTTGTTGGTCATCGCGGCGCGCTTCGCACGCTCGTTCTGGAAGTACCGCAACCATCCGAAAATTTATCGCGCGATCCTGCTCGAAGCCGGCCATGCCTCGCAGAATCTCTATCTGGCGGCGACCGAACTCGGCCTCGGCGCGTTCGTCACGGCTGCGATCAACGAGGTCGAGATCGAACAGGCGTTCGGCCTCGATCCGATGCAGGAGGGCGTGCTCGCGGTTTGCGGATTCGGCGCGCGCCTGTCAAACAAGACGACCATCGAACTCGATCCGCAGAACGCCGTCTGGGACGACGCAGGACGGTTGCGCTGATGGCGACATGCGCGTCAGTGCGCATCCGCCGGGCGGTCACATCAGATCTTCGGGCCGGTCCAGATCGCGTTCCAGCGCCGCCGCCGCAATCACCTTGATAGCGCGATCGGATGCGCGCAGGAGATCGCGCGCGCCGACATCGCCGCGCAACTGTGCAATCTCGGCGAACCACGCACGCGGCAGCACGGCCGGTACGCCGCGCGTGTCGGCGTAGGCGCTGGCGACCGCATGGCCCGGTGCCGCACCCCACGCATCGCACAGCGCCCTCAAGTGCAGCGCATCCAATGCCGGCTGGTCGGTCAGTGCAACCAGCGCAGCCGCGCAGCGTGCATCGATTGCCGCGATGCCGGCCGCGAGCGAGGCCGACATGCCGCGCGCGTGGTCGTCGGCGACGATGCTGCGCAGCGCGAGGCCGTCGAGCGCGGCACGCATGCGTTCGGCTTCATGACCGAGCACGACCAGGCAATCGAGCGGCTCGGTCGCCAGCAGCGCGCGCGCCACGCGGCGCAGCAGCGGCTCGCCATCGACTTCGATCAGTTGCTTCGGAAACCCCAATCGCCTCGACGCGCCGGCCGCCAGCAGGATCGCGCCATGCACGGGTGCGCCCGCCTGAGTCATCGTGCGAGCGCCACCGGCCCGGGCATCAGTCGTCGCGGCTTCTGCGCGACAACTGGTTCTGCAACTGCGCGACGATCGACAGCGCGATGGCTTCGGCGCCCTCGCCGCCGAGCGGCAGTCCGACCGGCGCCTGCAGGCGCGAACGCAGCAGCGCGGCCGTGCCGCCGCCGATCTCGGTCATCAGGTCGTCGCGGCGCGCGGCCGGGCCGAGCAGCCCGACGTAGGCGATGCGCGTCGCGGCGAGGTGAGTCAGGCAGCGCGCATCGAGCAGGTAGTTGTGATTCATCACCAGCGCGGCGTCGAACGCGTTCTGTTCGAACAGCGCCGGCAATGCGTCCGGGCCGCCGCCGTGCACGCGATCGATGCCGCTGCCTTCGGCGAAGCGCGCCCAGCGCTGGCGGTGCTCGCACAGTTCGACATGCCAGCCGAGCAGGCGCGACAGCTGCAGCAATGGACGCGTCTCCGGCCCTGCGCCGAGCAGCAGCAGGCGCAGCGCCGGGTGCGTTTCGATCAGGATCGTCGTCTCCAAAGCGCTCGCCGGCGCCAGAGCAGAGCCATCGCGATCGAAGCGGTAGCGTCGCGTATCGAGGCGCGAGCGACCGACCTGCGCGTCGCCGCGGCCGAGCTGATCCGGTGCAGTCGCCAGGCCCAGCCGCAGCGGCAGGCCGCGCGCGTCGGCGTCCAGCAGCGCCTCGCGCAGCGGCGACGCCTGCGCCGGCAATGGCAGCAGCAGCACGCGCGTCGAGCCGCCGCAGCCGGTGCCGGAGCCGAACACGCGGTCCTCATCGCCGCTGGTATCGAAGCGCACGTCGCCGGCTACGCCGCTGTTGAGAACGGCACGCGCTGCCGTTTCCAGCTCGCCTTCGAGACAGCCGCCGGACAAGGCGCCGACGCGCACACCGCCGGCGTCGAGCAGGATCAGCGCACCGGGCTTGCGATAGGTCGAGCCGCCGGTTTCGACGACGACCGCGAGTACGCCGGCCTCGCCGTGCCCGGCCAGTGCACGCACGCCTTCGACGACCGCGCGTTGACCGCCGAGCGGCGTGGCGACGACGGTTTCGATGTCGGATGTTGCGCGTACGTGGGCGTGCATGGTGCCGTCGCTGTCCCGGTGCCGTCATTCCGGCGAAAGCCGGAGTCCATTATCGTTGCCGGTGTGGCGGATGGCTCCGGCCGGCGGCTGTGCCGCAGTGTCCACCCGCCGCGTGCACTCGAACGACGAGCGCCGAAGGCCACCGACACGGCATGATGTCATGCAAGCCGCATTTCAATGGCGACCGAACAGCCGCGCCACACCGCCGAACCAGTTGGCCGGCCGCGCGAGCGCCTTGCCGAGGCGCTCCAGCTTGAGGCCGACCTTGGCGACGCCGTCGTCGGACAGTTCGCGGGCGACCAGGGTCACCGGGCCGAGACGCACGCGGTCGCCGACTTCGATCGTGTGCTCGAAGCGGCGCGCGAAATGCTCGGCCAGGGTCAGCGGCGCATCTTTCGGCCGGATCGGCAAGGCATAGAACTCGGCGACGTCGCCGAGGCGCACATCGGCATCGAAACTGAATTCGCCGAACATCTCGCGTTCCGCTTCGCGCGCTTCGTCCGGCGGCGCGAACAGCCAGTCGAGGCGATAGACGCGGCCGGGTGGCGCGAGCATGTAGGCGTGGTCGCTGGCGGCGAGCGTGCTGCCGGCTTCCGGCATGAGGATCTCGCCGCCGCGCACAATCAGCGCCAGCTGGGCCCAGTTCGGCAGCGCCGCCTTGCCGAGGATCGCCGCGCCGGGCGCGACCTCGTAGCCGACCAGCTCGCGTTCGAGCGAGCCGGGCAGGTCGAGTTCGACGCGACGAACCTCGCGGTCGCGATGCGGCAGCGCGACGTCGAGCAGCCGCGCGGCGAGGCCGAGCGTCCAGCCCTGCACGAGCAGGGAAACCAGCACGACGACGAATGCGACGTTGAAGATCAGCGCCGCGTGCGGCAGGCGCATCAGCATCGGAATCGAGGCGAGGAAGATGCCGACGGCACCGCGCAGGCCGACCCAGGCGATGAAGCCGATCTCGCGCTTGCCGTAGCGGAACGGCGCCAGGCACGCCGTCACCGCGAGCGGACGGCCGATCAGCATCAGGAACGCGGCGATGCCGAGGGCCGGCCACAGTGCATCGTCCAGCGCATGCGGCGTCGCCAGCAGCCCGAGTACCAGGAACATCACGATCTGGCACAGCCAGGTGCCGGCATCGAGCACCGACAGCAGATTGACGAAGCCCGGAATGTTGCGGTTGCCGACGATCACCCCGGCCACATAGACGGCCAGGAACGCACTGCCGTGCAGCGCGCCGGTGGCACCGAACACGAGGATCGCGCCGGCGATCAGGAACAGTGCGGCAAGTCCGCCGGAGAGCGGCAGCTTGCGCATCGCCGCGGCGATGGCGAAACCGCCGACCGCACCGGCCAGTGCGCCGACGCCGAACTGCGCGACCAGTTCGAGCACGAATGCGCTCGGCGCCAGTCCCGTCGGCGTCGCCAGGTACTCGGCGAGCAGGCTCGTCAGCAGTACGGCGACGGGATCGTTCGCACTCGATTCGATCTCCAGGGTCGAGCCGACGCGCGAACGCAGCTGCAAACCGCCTGCACGCAGCAGGAAGAACACGGCCGCGGCATCGGTCGATGCGACGACCGCGCCGAGCAGGAACGCTTCGATGGCGTCGAGGCCGAGCAGCCAGTGCGCCGCGATGCCGGTCAGGCCCGCCGTGATGACGACGCCGACCGTTGCCAGCAGCAGAGTCGGCGCAAAGACACCGCGAAAGCTTTCGCGGCGTGTGCGCAGGCCGCCGTCGAACAGGATGATCGCCAGCGCGAACGAACCGATGCGGTAGGTCGTGGCGTAGTCGTCGAACTGGATACCGCCGGGGCCATCGCTGCCGGCCAGCATGCCGAGCACGAGGAAGACCAGCAGCAAGGGAGCGCCGAATCGTCGCGCGATCAGGCTGGAGCCGATGCCGGCCAGCACCAGCGCCGCCGCACCCGCGAGCAGCCAGTAGGTGTGATGGATTGCGTTCATCGCGGTTCGATCATAGCGGGTGCGGCTGCACCGGCAGCAAGCTCGCGGGTGAGCGGGGAACCGATCGACGGCAGCGGGTGCCGATGTGCACGCATGATCCAGCCGTGTGCGCGGACTTGGCGCGGCCGCTCACGCGGCTTCAGCCCGCATCGAAACGCCGATACTGGATCGCCTCGGAAAGGTGCGCCGTATCGATACGCGAAGCCTGCGCAAGATCGGCAATCGTGCGCGCAACCCGCAGCGTGCGGTGATATGCCCGCGCCGACAGCGCCAGACGCTCGACGGCGCGGTCGAGCAGGTTTTTTCCGGTCGTGTCCAACACACAGTCGCGTTCCACTTCCCGATTGCTGAGCCAGGCATTCGATTTGCCTGCGCGCTGAACTTGCTGCGCGCGCGCCGCGACGACCCGCGCACGGACCGCGGCGCTGCCTTCCCCGCTCGCGACATCGCGCAGCTCCGCGTGACTGACGCGCGGCATGTCGAGCTTGAGGTCGATGCGATCGAGCAGGGGACCGGATACGCGCGAGCGGTAGCGCACGATCGCGTCCGGCGTGCAGCGGCAGCGGCCGCCGGGGTCGCCTGCGTAGCCGCAAGGGCAGGGATTCATCGCCGCGATGAGCTGGAAGCGGGCGGGGAACTCGGCCTGGCGCGCTGCGCGCGAGATCGAGATGCGGCCGGATTCGAGCGGTTCGCGCAGCACTTCGAGCACGCGGCGATCGAACTCGGGCAATTCGTCGAGGAACAGCACGCCGTGATGCGCCAGCGAGATCTCGCCGGGCCGCGGCACCGAACCGCCGCCGACCAGGGCAATCGCCGACGCGGTGTGATGCGGATGGCGGTATGCACGGATCTTCCACGACGCGACATCGTTGTGCTGTCCGGCGATCGAACGGATTGCGGCGAGTTCGAGCGCCTCGTATTCTTCGAGCGGCGGCAGGATGCCGGGCAGGCGGCTGGCGAGCATCGTCTTGCCGGCGCCGGGAACTCCGACGAAGAGCAGGTTGTGGCTGCCGGCGGCAGCAATCTCCAGCGCGCGGCGCGCCTGCAGTTGCCCGCGCACGTCGGCCAGATCCGGCATCTCGGCATGCGCGATCGATGGGGTTGCGTCGGCCTGCGCCCGCGCGAGGTCGACGCGACCGTCGAGGTACGCGCAGACTTCGAGCAGCGAATCGGCGACGCGCACGTCGGCGCTGGCGACCAGGGCGGCTTCGGCGCCGTTGCCGCGCGGCACGATGACGCGGCGGCCGATGCGCGTGGCATGCAGCACTGCCGGCAGCACCCCGTGCACCGGGCGCAGTTCGCCGGAGAGTGCGAGCTCGCCGATGAATTCGCAATCCGCCAGGCGCTCGCGCGGCACGCCGCCGTTCGCGGCGAGAATGCCGAGCGCAATCGGCAGATCGAAGCGGCCGCCATCTTTGGCGTTTTTATCGCAAAAACGGACGAATTTTGAGACGGTTTTATCGATCTATGGGAGGAAGTGGCGTCAACCCTGCGCGCCGGCCCATTCAATTTTGATCAATACATGGGATAAACCATGACCATCTATTCGCCCGACTCTCAAGTGCGTGGCTACATCAGACTGCCCGCGGACAAACGCTGGAGAAAAGGTTCGCCAGCTGCCCATGCCGTTTCGTGCCAGTTTCAAGTAAACGTGCTTCAGATGAGCTCGGGCAGTACCGATGTCCATCCGCAGATCCATGGCGATATCGTCAACACGTCGCCCTCGGGAAAGCTTCTGTGCGGCTCGGGCCTCGGTTGATGTTAGGCCATAGGCGATCCGCAAGAGTCCCATCGATGCGCCGGGGCCGCCCGATCGCATGGCCGAGCGGCATACGATGATTAGCATCCTACCGTTCTCTCTCTCCCTTTCTTGAGATATACCAGCGGTCGCCCCTGAATCCATGCATCTCGAGCGTTATAAAAGATAGACGACCACGGTGGTTCGAGATTTTGGATCAAGTTCGCTGCCCGCCAAGGTAAATAGCCCCGGCGGCCATGTGATGGCAAGCTTTGATATGGCTGATGGGTCAGCAAACGCGTGCTCGAATTCGTTCTGGGGCAACGAAGTGTCCGCAGCTAGATTTCCGCGGCGGCATGTCAGTCGCCAGCCCGGCGTCTGCCGCTGGATTGGCGTGCAAGACCTGAACGCGCCCGTTGGCGATGATCATTGCTTCTCGGATAGCGTCCAGCGCCGCCCGTGTGTTAGTTGTAGTCGTCTCGGCACGTTTGAGTCGCTGGTGCATACGCAAGGCTTTGATGTGTGGTGACAGCGTCTGATATCCCAACTTTCGACACACCACGGCGATGCGTATCCCGGTCTGCGTCTGATGCAACGCAGGGGCAATCTGCTACTTGGGAAACTTGGACTTCTTCATAAAGAAACCCGCTCCTCTCGTAGGGTCGGTTTCGCCGAATTTCGCTACTTCTGGCTGGGACCGTTTACCGGTAAGGGGTTAGTTGGCTGGCGGCTTTGCGTTTCCGGAGAATTGCGCCGAAGCCCGGGTTCCTCAAGGACGCATCGCTCATCGGTTCAGCGGCGGCGAGTCGTCATGACTTACTATTCCTTGCGCTACCACCGCTTCTCGGAAATCGGCGCAAGAATCATCGATGGCTACCGCACCACACAGGGAAACGACCGCGGCCGAATATCACTTCGCGGGTTTCCGGCTGGTTCCCAGAACGCACGAACTGTGGCGCGGCGACGAGCTGGCGTCGACGCCGCGGCTCATGTTCGATTGTCTTGCCTATCTGGTCGAGCACAGGGATCGGGTTGTCGGGCTTGACGAACTGGTGTCGGCGGTGTGGGGCAGGGTCGACGTCGCCGACGCTCAGGTTCGCCAGCTGATCGCGCGGGTGCGCAGCCTGGTCGGCGACAACGCGACGGACCAGCGCGCCATACGCACCTTGCCGGGCGTCGGCTATCGCTGGGTGATGCCGATCGAAACGTGCGGCCCGGCGTTGTCCTTTGGATCGGTTGGAACGGGGCAGACGCCGGCGTTTTCCGCTCTTGAACCCGGGCCGGCTGGTTCCAACGCCCCACCTCTCGCCGAGCTGCAACCGCGCGGCACCGAGGTTTCACTCGTGCAGGCAGCTTCATCTCCGTCCGGCGATACGGCGGCGACAGAGGCTGAGGTTCCGTCGAATAAGAAACTCAGTCCGGGAGGAATCGCAGCTGTCCTCGCCGTCTTCGTCCTCTGCGGCGCCGCAGCCTTCGTACTGTCGGAGCACTTCGCCGGTCGTAAGGAGACGGCTCCTCTTGCGGTGTCCACCGGTCCGGCGCAAGCCATCGTTGTTCTGCCCTTGCAGGTTGGCGGTCCAGAAGACGTCGCCTGGGTGCGCCTCGGCGCAATGGACCTGATCGCCAATCGCCTGCGCGGTGCCGGCTTACCGGTGCCGCCGAGCGAGACGGTGGTAGCCGCGGTGCACGCGATGGGCGAACCGCTCGATGCGGGGCATCTCGGAAAGCTCCGGCAAAGCCTCGGCGCAGCGAGCCTCGTGCAGGGCAACGCGATCAAATCGGATTCGGGCTGGAAGGTGGATCTGCTGACGACGACGGCAGATGGTCTGCGCCATACGTCCGAAGCTACACGGCCGGACGTGACCGAAGCGGCGCGTCAGGCGGCCGATCTGCTGCTGGCTTCGCTGGGTCATCCGACATCCGCCGATAAGGGCGAATCCACCAGCGATCTGCAGGAAGTATTACTACGCGCGCAGGCGGCGCTGCTGGCAAATCAGCTCGATACCGCGCGTTCGATCCTGCTGGGAGCGCCGGCGGCGCTGCAAAGCGATCCGCATATCCGCTTCAAGCTGGCGCAGCTGGACCAGCGTGCCGGCAAGCAGGACGAATCGGCGATCACGCTGAAGGCCCTGCTCGACGATCCGTCCGTGACTTCACGGCCGGCCCTTCACGCGCAAATCCTGAACCTTCTGGCGACGATTGCGTTCCGTCACCAGGATTGCGAAGGCAGCGAGCGCAATGCAGCGGAGGCCATCGGCCTGCTGCGTGACCAGGGACTGCCTGCAGAGCTCGGACAGGCGCTCGCCACGCGTGCTTTGGCCAACGTCTGCATGGATCGTTTCGACATTGCTGTCGACGATCTCGGCAAAGCCCGAACGCAGGCCGAAGCAGCCGGGGACCGGCTGGGCGTCGCCATGGTCGACCACACGATGGGCAAGGCCGAGTTCCAGCGCAATCGCCCAGGCGAGTCCATCGCCTACTTCGAGTCGGCAGACGAAGCGTTTTCGTCGATCGGCGCCATCGAGCCGCTGATCGCCAATCTCACCAACACGTACTACGCGCAGAGTTCGCTGCTGCGCAGGACGGATGCGCTCGCGACTAGCGAGCGCCTCTGGGCTCTTCACGAGCGCGCTGAGGATCCGGGACGTCGCATGTATCTCGGTGTGATCCGCAGTGACGGCTTGACCGCGACGGGGCACTACTCGGAAGCCGAAGCCGTGCTCGCGCAGCTCAAGGATGCCGAAAAGCAACTCCCGCCGAATGAAGCACGCCTCGTATTCGCGGCCCGGGCCGATCTTCATTGGCACCGCGGGTTGTTCGAGCAGGCCCTCGCCGAGGCCGATCAGGCTTTGGCGAGCTTCCTCGATCAGGCCGGCCCGGAAGATGGGGAACGCGCCTCCCTCCTGCTGCAGCGACAGCGTATCTCCATCGCCGCCGGCCATCCGGCTCGGGCCGAGCCGCCGCTGTGGACGGCCGGCAAATTGAGCCTTCCGGCCTTGTTGATCGCCCGCGCCGAATGGTTCGCTCATGCAGGTCAGTTCGAAGAAGCCGACCGCACTTTCCGCGAAGCTTTGGCAACCACGCAGGCCGACGGCGTTCCCGAGCAAATCGCCTTGGCGGCGCAGGCCTACGGCAACTGGCTGCTCGATCGCAACCGCCTGGACGAGGCCGCCGGCCAAGCCGGCCGCGTTGCTCTGTGGGCGGGGCAGGACTACGACAGCGCGTTGCTGCAGGTCGCAGTTTTCCACGCCTTGCGTCGCGCCGACGCCTGGGCGAAAGCCTTGAAGCAGGCGCAATCACTGGCGGGCGAACGCCAGATTCCCGACGCGCTGCAGATCGCGCCTGCGAACTAGCCTCGCGTGTTCAGGCGGCGCGACAGGGTCCATATGCCCGGTCGTGGCTGTAGGAATGGAGTCCCTACCACGAGCGGCAATGCCAACACGGGCAATCGTCCCGAGCCGCTTGCTGCGCTGCGATCCCGGGCGCCGGAATGCTGCACGAATACTTCACTGTAGCGGCTTTCCTTGAACATGAAGTCGGCGAGGCGGGTTTGCTGCGGACACACATGCGACGCCTCCACTACTGCCGGCCACTGCGGCGCTACGGCCATGCTACGCAAAAGCTGCAGCCGTAAGGTCATGAATTCGGTGTTTGTTCGCATGCTAGACGCGTTGCGCCGATGTGACAGTCGAAGTTTCCAGCTTCGCTCACTCGCAGCAGC
>DASWPR010000459.1:0-3818 GCA_036398455.1 Dokdonella sp. | reverse complement strand
CCACAACATGCCCGGCATCGCGAGCGCAGCGACGGCGGTGCTGATCGGTCATGTCGCCGGCGGCACGTCGACGATCCGCGTCGGCTCCGGCGGCGTGATGCTGCCGAACCACGCGCCGCTGCAGGTGGCCGAGCGGTTCGGCACGCTGGCGTCGCTGTACCCCGGGCGCATCGACCTCGGCCTCGGCCGCGCGCCGGGCACCGACCAGGCGACCGCACGCGCGCTGCGCCGCTATTTCGACAGCGCCGAAGCCTTCCCGAACGACGTGGTCGAACTGCTGCGCTACTTCGAGCCGGCACAGCCCGATCAGGCCGTGCGTGCCGTGCCCGGCGCCGGTGTCGACGTGCCGGTATGGCTGCTCGGCTCCAGCCTGTTCAGTGCGCGCCTCGCGGCGGCACTCGGCCTGCCATTCGCATTCGCCTCGCACTTTGCGCCGGATGCGATGACCCAGGCGCTCGATATCTACCGGCGCGAATTCCGTCCGTCGGCGCGCTTGCAGCAGCCGTACGCGATGCTGGCGCTGAACGTGGTCGCGGCCGAAACGAACGACGAGGCGCGCCGATTGTTCACCACCCTGCAGCAGAGCTTCGTCAACCTGCGCCGCGGCAAGCTCGGCCTGGTGCCGCCGCCGATCGACGACATCGAAACCTACTGGACGCCGCAGGAGAAGCTCGGCGTGCAGAACTCGCTCGCCTGCGCGGTCGTCGGCGATGCGGCCGCCGTCGAGCGCGGCATCGCGGAGTTCATCGCACGCCATCGCCCGGACGAGCTGATGCTGACCGCGAACATCTTCGAACACGCCCGGCGCGTGCGCTCGTTCGAGATTGCGGCCGCCGTGCAGGCGCGGCTTTCCGCAACCGGCACCGAGGCGTCGCGCAAAGCGGGCTGAGCGCTGGCGCCGCGTCGCGCGCCAAACCTGCGCAGCCTGCGGCGACGCCGTCAGCGCCAGGGTGCGCCGGCCGCTCTCCCGGAGTGGCGTGTTTTGCTTCGTCTTGACGTATGTAAAGACCGCCGGCCCACACCATGCCGGTGGCTGCGCCTGGGGAAGCAGAAACCACCATGGTCTTCAATTCGCTGACGTTCGTCGCGTTCTTCGCGATCGTGCTGTTTCTGCACTCGCTGCCGTTCGGCTGGACGACCAGGAAGGTCAACCTCCTGCTCGCCAGCTATCTGTTCTACGCCGCCTGGAATCCGCCGTTCGTCATCCTGCTGTGGCTGTCGACGGTGGTCGACTGGTGGGCGGCGCAGCGCATCGTGAAAACCGAGGCGCCGCTGCAGCGGCGTGCCTGGATGCTGCTGTCGGTGATCGCCAACCTGGGCGTGCTCGGCTACTTCAAGTACGGCCATTTCCTGCTCGAGAATTTCCGCGCGGCGATGGCCGCGGTCGGTGTCGACTACCAGCCGCCGTCGTTCGACATCGTGCTGCCGGTCGGCATCTCGTTCTATACGTTCGCGACGATGTCCTACACGCTGGACGTGTACCTGCGCCGCGCGGCACCGGCGAAGTCGTTCCTCGACTTCGCGCTGTTCGTGACATTCTTTCCGCACCTCGTCGCCGGCCCGATCATGCGGCCGACCGAGCTGGTGCCGCAGTTCGCCACGCCGCGGCGGGCGACGGCGCAGCAGCTGTGCTTCGGCCTGGCGCTGATGACCCTGGGACTGTTCCAGAAAGTCGTGCTGGCGGACGGCTTTCTGGCCGGCCCGGCCGAGGTGGTATTCGATGGCAGCAAGGCGCCCGGCGCGCTCGACGCCTGGGCGGCCACGCTGGCTTTCAGCGGACAGATCTTCTGCGACTTCGCCGGCTATTCGACCACCGCGATCGGCGCCGCGCTCTGCCTCGGCTTCGCCTTGCCGGACAACTTCCGTTTTCCGTATGCGGCGATCGGCTTCTCCGATTTCTGGCGGCGCTGGCACATCACGCTGTCTTCCTATCTGCGCGACTACCTCTACATCCCGCTCGGCGGCAACCGTCATGGCGAAGCGCGCGCCTATCTGGCGCTGATGGCGACGATGCTGCTCGGCGGGCTCTGGCACGGCGCGAGCTGGACCTTCGTCGTGTGGGGCGGCCTGCATGGCAGCTATCTCGCCGGCGAACGCGCATTGCGGCATCGCTTCGCCGGCTACCGGCCAGGCGCACTCGCGTTGTTCGGCATGGGCGTGATCACCTATGCGCTGGTCAATCTCGCCTGGGTGTTCTTCCGCGCCGACACGTTCGGCAAGGCGTGGGGCGTGCTGCGCGGCATGGCCGGCGCCAACGTGGAGGCGACGCCGCTGTTGCCGGCGGTCGACCTGATCGCCGTCGGCGCGATCGTCGGCGGTCTCGTGCTGACGCACGCGCTGCTGCGCCGGCAGACCTTGGAAGCGCTGGTCGCGCGCACGCCGGCCGCGCTGTTGACCGTGGTATGGGCGTGCATGGCCTTTGCGATCGTGATCGAACAGGGCAGCGGCAATGCGTTCATCTATTTCCAGTTCTGACTCTTCCGGTTCTGACTCTTTCGGCGCCGGCGCGAGCGGTGGCGTGCGCCTGACGGCGGCGGACCGCCCCGGCGTCGCGCAGCCGGTGCCGACACGCGATATCCCGTTGCAGCCGTGGCGATCGATCCTGGCCGTTGCATTGGCGCTGACGATCGTCGCGATCGGCGCGTGGGAATGGCGCATGCGCACGCTCGGCCTCGAGGCCGGCGATCTCGGCGACGACGCATCGGCGTGGGCCGAGCAGCGCCGGCGCATCGATACCGAGAACGTGCCGATCGCCATCGTCGGCGACTCGCGCATCCTGTTCGATACCGATCTCGCGCGCTTCCAGGCACTGACGGGCGTGCGCCCCGTGCAGCTGGCGCTGGCCGGCACCAATGCGCGGCCGTTCCTGGAGGATCTGGCCGACTCGCATTTTGCCGGGCTCGCGATCGTCGGTATTGCGGAATTGTCGTATTTCCGCACGCAGATCGGCCTCAATGGCGAAGGGCTGAAGCGCTACCGCTTCGAGTCGCCGGCGCAGCGCAGTTCGCTGCTGCTCTTCCGTTCGTTGTCTCGCAAGCTGGCCTTCCTGGACGACGCCTTCAGGCTGAGCAAGCTGATGCGCAAAGTCGTGCCCGACCTGCGGCCCGAAGCGAAGCGTCCATTGGCCGCCATCCCCAAGGTGCTCAGCATCGGCGACGATCGCCAGGGCTGGCTGTGGACGCGCATCGAACACGACAGCGGCCGCCGCGACGAGGTGCGTGCATTCTGGGCGGGCTTCGCCGGACCCAAAATCGCCGACGACGTGATTGCGATGACGCAGGAAAAGACGCGCCTCGCCGTCGAAAAGATTCGCGCGCGCGGCGGCGATGTCGTTTTCATCCGCCCGCCGTCGGCGCCCCAGGTGCAACCGAAGGAATACGAACGGCTGCCACGCGCGAAAGGCTGGGATGCGCTGCTCGCGGTGGCCAGGGTGCAGGGCATCCATGCCAACGACGAGGCGTCGATGCAGGGACTGAATCTGCCCGAGTATTCGCATCTGACGCGCGCTTGCGCGACGGTGTTCACCGACGCCTATGTGCGCAAGCTCGCGCAGATCACGCCACGCGTGCAGCTGCGCGCGGATGCGCCGGCGCCGCTGCAGCCGGCCGACTGCACTGCGGCGGATAAGGCGGTGGCGGCGCTGCCTTGAATCGGCTCGACCGGCGGCGCGGCGTCCGCTGGACGCCGTCGCGCGCGAATGCCGCCGAAGGCTTCCGATCGGCTACAATACGTGCCCTCGCAATACCGGCAACCCCATGATCGCCTTCCGAAACTTCGCCCTGCGGCGCGGCGAACGCCTGCTCCTGTCCGACGTCGAC
>DASWPR010000458.1:0-7198 GCA_036398455.1 Dokdonella sp. | reverse complement strand
CGTCCTGATGCTCGGCTACACCAACCGCGAGGCGCTCGTGTTGACGCTGCAGACGCAGCACATCCACTTCTGGTCGCGCTCGAAGCAGCGCCTGTGGCGCAAGGGCGAAAGCTCCGGCCACGTGCTCCGGCTGGTCTCGATCGCGCCGGATTGCGATCGCGATACCCTGCTCTGCCAGGCGCTGCCGGAAGGCCCGACCTGCCATCTCGGCACGCCGACGTGCTTCGATGCGACGACGCCGGCGCACCCGTGGCTGAACGAGCTCGAAGCGCTGATCGCCGCACGTGCGCAGGCCGATCCCTCGACCAGCTATGTGGCGAAACTGCTCGCCGGCAAGCCGGCGCGGCGTGCGCAGAAGGTCGGCGAAGAAGGCGTCGAGACTGCGCTGGCGGCGGTGTCCGGCAATCGCGATGAATTGCGCAACGAGGCGGCCGACCTGCTGTTCCATCTGCTGGTGCTGCTGCGCGGCAGCGATCTCGCCCTCGCCGATATCGTCGGCGAGCTGGCGCAGCGGCATCGCTAGGCGTCGGCGATCGCCGCGGCGGCCGGCGCCGGCTTGCGGTACGAGCCGACGAAGATGCCGAGCAGCGACAGGCCGACGCCGAGCCAGTCCGTTGCACGCGTCGGCCGTGCGAACAGGACCACGTCGAACACGAACGACAACGCCGGCTGCAGCAGCAACAGCAGGCCGATCAGCGACGCGGGCAACTGCGGCATCGCAGCGGTCAACAGCACCCAGCCGAGCACCTGACCGAAGAATGCGAGACCGAGCAGCGAGCTCCATGTCTGCCCATCGGGCAGGTCGAAACGGTCGCCTTCGAGCGCAGCCGCGAGGCCGAGAACGCCGGCGCACAGCAGCGAAGTGACGCAGAGCAGCTGCGCCGGCGCAAGCCGGACATGGCCGCCGCGCTGCGCGTGCCGCATCGACAGCATGTAGATCGCGTAGGCGATGCCGGTGACGACGCCGAAGATCACGCCGAGCCGGTATTGCGCCCCGACAGCGCTCCAGTCGAGCCCGATCAGCAGATACAAGCCGACGAAGCCGAGCGCGACGCCGGCGAGGAAATGCCAGCCGAGGCGTTCGCGATAGAGGAAGAATCCGGCCAGCGCCATCAGGAATACCTGGAAGTTGCCGAGCAGGGTCGCCAGCCCCGGACCGACGTACAGAATGCTTCGATGCCAGAACATCAGGTCCACCGCGAACGCGACGGCCGGAATCAGCAGCCAGGCGACGTCACTCAGGCGCACGCGCTGCCAGCGGCGCAGCGCGAGCAGACCGACCAGCAGCATCGCGCCGCCGAATGCCATCCGGTAGAACGCCGATACCGTGGGGCCGACATGGGCGAGCTTGACGAACAGGCTGGTCGTCGAGATCGCCGCGGCGCCGACGATCATCTGCACCAGCGCCGCGCGCGGCAGCTCGGGTTCGCCCGCGTGCCGCGGCGTCGGGTCATTCTCGGTCACGCGCTTCATTCCTCAGGGAAAGGACCGGCAGGATGCTGCGCGGCGGCGACCGCCAGCGCTCATGCCGGCAGTGCTTCGCTGTCGAATCCGTCGGGAAGCTGCCGGCGCTCGCGCAGGTCCGCATCGATCGCCGCGGCCACCGCGCTGGCGCGCTCGACGTCGTGGTCGGAAACCATCACCGAGACCAGGTTGCCGACCGGCAGTTCGCCGATCGCGCCGGTGAGATATTCGCCGGCGACGAAGGCGGTGATGCCCTCCGCGGCGAGCGCGCCCTTCACCAGGTGGGCGTCGATGATGTTCTCCGCGCGGTAGACGATCTTCATGCGGGCATCGTCCTGCGGCCGTCGGCGCGCCGCGCAATTTCGGGTTCGAACGCGGCGGCGCTAATTCGCGCATCATCGGGAGACATAGGCAATTCACTAATAAGTAAAAAATACATAAGGCTAAAACTTCAAAAAATTGTGAGCATGTGTAACTTTGCCGCCGAAGTGGTATCTGCACGGTCGGGGCGCGGCTATGATGCCCATCTGTGACTGCATGCTAGCAGGCGGTCGACGTCGCAATGATTCCCCAGCCCATCCGTCCAGTACCACCGAGATCGCGAATGCCCCCGGTTCTGCCCGATGACAAGCTCGCCGACCGCATCCGCGAATGCGCCATGGAGCTGCTGATCGAGCGTGGTCCCGGTCGCAGCATCTGTCCGAGCGAAGTGGCGCGGATGCTGGCCGCCCGGGTCGGCTGCCGCTGGCAGGACCTGATGCGCCCGGTACGCATCGTCGCCGCGGCGCTGGCCGACGGCGGCACCCTCGAGGCGACCCAGCACGAAGCCGTGGTCGATATCCGCGACGTACGGGGCCCGGTGCGCCTGCGCCTGCGCTCCCTGCACGGCTATCGCAACAGCTACGCCGCCTGAGTCCTGCCGGCCAAAATCACCGGCGCATTCGCTTTCTGTTGCGCGGACGTTAAACTCGGCGTTTCCCCTGCCAGTCCGGACGCCGCGACCTTGCGGCCATGACGCATGACCGAAACAGCCCCACCGACGTCCGCTGCCGCTCCGGCCGCTGCCAATAACCATTTCATCCGCCAGATCGTCCTCTCAGACCGCGCCTCCGGCAAACAGGGTGGACGCGTCGCGACGCGCTTTCCGCCGGAGCCCAATGGCTACCTGCACCTCGGGCACGCGAAGTCGATCTGCCTGAATTTCGGTCTGGCACGCGAGTTTTCCGGCACCTGCGACCTGCGCTTCGACGATACCAACCCGGCACGCGAAGACCAGGAATACGTCGACGCGATCAAGAGCGACGTGCACTGGCTCGGGTTCGAATGGGACGAACTGCGCCATACCTCGGATTACTTCGAGGTGCTGTACCTGTGCGCCGAGAAGCTGATCCGCGACGGCCACGCGTTCGTCTGCGACCTGTCGGCCGACGAGGTGCGCGAATACCGCGGCACCCTGACTGAAGCCGGACGCAATTCGCCGTGGCGCGGGCGCAGCGTCGAGGAAAACCTCGATCTGTTCCGGCGCATGCGCGCCGGTGAATTCGCCGACGGCGCGCGTACCCTGCGCGCGAAGATCGACATGGCCTCTGGCAACATCAACATGCGCGATCCGGCGATCTACCGCATCCGCAAGCTGACGCATCAGAACACCGGCGACACCTGGCCGATCTATCCGATGTACGACTACGCGCACTGCGTATCGGACGCGGTCGAAGGCATCACGCACTCGCTGTGCACGCTGGAATTCGAAGATCACCGCCCGCTGTACGACTGGTTCCTCGACCAGCTCGACCTGCCCGACCACGTCGAACTGGTCGAGCCGATGCGCCGCGCCGGCCTTGCCGGCACGCCGAGCCGGCCGCAGCAGATCGAATTCGCGCGCGGCAATCTCGACTACACGGTGATGAGCAAGCGCAAGCTGATGGCCCTGGTCAACGACGGCCTCGTCGACGGCTGGGACGATCCGCGCATGCCGACGCTGGCCGGCGTGCGCCGTCGCGGCTTTCCGCCGAACGCAGTGCGCGCATTCTGGGAACGCGCCGGCGTGACCAAGCAGAATTCGGTCATCGAATACAGCGTGCTGGAAGGCGCCGTGCGCGAGGAACTGGACGCGCGCGCGCCGCGGCGCATGGCCGTGCTCGATCCGCTCAAGCTGGTCGTTGCGAACCTCGACGAGGCGCACATGGAGGCGCTCGATTTCCCCAACCATCCGAAGAACGAAAGCCTGGGCACGCGTGCTGTACCGTTTTCCAGCACACTGTGGATCGAGCGCGACGACTTCGCCGAAGTGCCGCCGAAGGGTTTTCATCGCCTCGTTCCCGGCGGCGAAGTGCGTCTGCGCGGCGTCGGCATCGTGCGCTGCGAGGAGGTGGTCAAGCACGCCGACGGCAGCATCGCGGAACTGCGCTGCACGCTCGATGCGGACACGCGCCACGGCAAGCCCGGCGCCGATCGCAAGGTCAAGGGCACCATCCACTGGGTCAGCGCGAAGCATGCGATCGCCGCCGAAGTGCGGCTGTACGACCGCCTGTTCACCGTGCCGGATCCGGACGACGACAGCGACGGCAAGACCTACGCCGAGCATCTGAACCCGGCGTCCAAGCGCGTCGTGCAGGCCTGGCTGGAAGCTTCGCTCGCCGATGCGCGGCCGGAAGACAACGTGCAGTTCGAGCGGCTCGGCTACTTCGTCGCCGATCGCTACGAGCACGCGAAGGGCAAGCCGGTGTTCAACCGCACGGTGACGCTGCGCGATTCGTGGTCCAAGGGTTGATCGGATCGCCAGCGCACGGCGCATCCGGCTGCTGCGACGAAGCCGCTCGCGCAGAACGCGACCGACTTGGCCTGTAGGGCCTGGTGCGAGCGACTTCCGCCACGGCGCGCTCGGGGCAGGCGTCGTCGGCACCCGAGCCCGATCGCAATCGTCAGCGCGCCGCTCCCACAGCTCCCGGCATCGACGACCCGTCCTCCCCAGGACCGCCAGGCGCGTTCCCACCACTAGCGACGTCATTCCCGCGCAAGCGGGAATCCAAATGCTTTCCGTGCCGGTCCGCTACATACGCTACAGCCGATGGATTCCCGCTTGCGCGGAAATGACGGCAGCGGCGGACAAAAGCGGCATCGCCGCGATGTTGCATGAACTGGCCACGCTGGCTGTATCCGCATCGATCGCGGCGACCGTCGGCCGTCCGAGATTTTCGCGTACCGCTGCACCGACGACGCCAGCGCCGACCGGCCGCCGGCGAAGCGCCCATGCGCAGATGCCCCGCCCCCTGCCGAGAAAGCCAGCTCGCATCAACGGCAGGTGCCCTGCCTGCTTGCAAGGTCTGCCGGCGCGCCTCGACGAGCGCCTGCTCAGGGCGCAGCGGCAATGGAATAGTCGAACACGTACGAATGCTTCCCATCCGGCGCGATGATGATCTTCATCGTGCCGACCAGGCCGGCGAGTTCGCCGCTGCCCGAATCCGGCACCACGATGATGTCGAGACGCGGCGTGCCGCGCGTCATCGTCGCGGCGTGCTGCAGGACGAAGCTGCCCGTGCGCCCCTGCAGCGTGCCGCTGACCTTTTCGATCGCGACATAGCCGGCCGATCCCTGCGTGGTCGTCATCGCGCTGAGCATTTCGCCCTTGCTGGTCGCGTCGAGGTCGCCGTGGAACTGCTTGTCGATCGACATGCGTCCCCTCGTGGCGCCGTCGGCCGCGTCGTCGAATGTCAGATTCTGCGGCGCCAGCTTCACGTCGAAATCGCCTTTTGCCTGCTTCGTCATGGGAGTCTCCTTGGCAGCGTCATGGGGAACCGCGGCATCAGTCTGCACCGATGCCGACAGCGACGCCGCAATGGCCGTCCCGAGCACGAAGATCGTTGCGGCAATGAACAGGGATGGGTGTCGCATCGGGATTGCGGATCGCTCGGCTCTGGCGGTTGCGCGGCTCGCCGGCGCGCACGAAGATCACGGCGCAGCGGCGATGCGACGCATTGGACTATGAAGACCCGGCCGATGATTGGAAAAACGCGACGCAGAACGGCCTTCGGCGAGGCGGACCCGCACGCTCCGGCGGCGCGCAAGACGATGCCTGTATTGCGCGCGCCCGGCCCCGCGCGCGGCGTGCTGCGCAGTCGGCCGGCGGCTGGCACGTTCCATCACGCCCGCGTCGTTCCACCGGCTGCGCTGCAGGCTGTCGTGCAGCATTTCTGGATCGTGCGCTGGGATCTGCGCGGGCAGCCGCCGCAGGTGCGCGAAACGCTGCCGCATCCCAACGTGCATCTGGTCGTCGAACGCCGGCTCACGCGCATCTTCGGCGTGCACACCGCGCGCTACACGCGCGTGCTCGAAGGCAAAGGCTGCGTCTTCGGAGTGAAGTTCAGGCCCGGCGGGTTCCATCCGTTCCTGCAGCGGCCGCTGTCGACGCTCGCGGACGCTTCGCTCGCGCTGGCGGACGTATTCGGCCCGGCCGGCGCGCTCCTCGAAGACGACGTGCTGGCGTGCGTCGACGAGACCGCCATGATCGAGGTCGCGACGCGCTTCTTTGCCGGCCGCCTGCCGCCGGCGGACGCGAACATCGAGCGCGCCGCCGCCATCGTCGGGCGCATCGAGCACGATCGCGAGCTGACTACGGTCGAAGGCGTCGTCGCGCAGACGGGTCTCGGCAAGCGCGCACTGCAGCGGCTGTTCAACGAATACGTCGGCGTCGGACCGAAATGGGTCATCAACCGCTTCCGGCTGCACGAAGCGCTCGACCGGCTCGCGGCGGGACAGCCGGTCGACTGGAGCCGCCTCGCGCTCGATCTCGGCTATTTCGATCAGGCGCATTTCATCCGCGATTTCCGCAAGCTCATCGGCCGAACCCCCGCTGCATATGCGCGCGAAACGGCCATGCCGGCGCGGCGCGAATAGCACGCGGCGACTTCTTCCGCGCGCGAACGGTGCGGTCGAGACGCACCGTCCACACGGCCGGCGGCCTGCCCTAGAGATCGAAGCCGTCGGCGAAGATGCCGTCGTCGGCGACCGGCGTCAGCACGTAGCTGCCGACCTGAAGATCCCCGTAGCGTGCAAGCCCGACGATGGTGCCGGACGCGTTGACCGCCTTCGCGGTCAGGAAATAATCGTATCCCCCGGTGTCGTCGACCTGGTCGTAGAGGTCGTAGCTGGTGCCATCGATGCTGACGAAGGCCTTGAACGTGAGCGAGGTGAAATCGTCCGCGCGACCGACGATGATGCCGGCATCGTTGATGCCGAGCGCCTGGCCGGCAGGAAGATCGAGCGCTGCGCCGGGCACCGCGCTGGCGACGCCGTCGGCCGAGTACACCACCGGTACCGCATTGCCGTTGCCTTCCAGGTCCATGTAGCCGACGCGAACGCCGCTGGCGTTGATCGCCAGCGCGGCGCTTTGCACCGCGTCGGTGGCCGCCGTCATCGGCTGCATCGCCGCGGTGCCGACGGTGCCGACGCTCGCATGCGCAACGGCGAACTGGAAATTCCATTCGCCGACCAGCTGGCCGGCGTCGTTGACGGCCGACCAGCTCGCGTTGATGCTCGGATCGCCCGGGTCGGTGGTGCCGTAGTCGACATCGCCGGTCTGCGCGGTCCAGACGAAGCCGTGGAACGCTTCGCCGGTCTGGAGGTTCGCTTTCAGGCCGACGACCGTACCGTTGTCGCTGATGTCGTAGGGCGTCAGCCCGACCGCCGGGTCGTCGTCCAGCAGCGTGTACTGGGTCGTGTCGGCGCGGTTCCACAG
>DASWPR010000457.1:0-15772 GCA_036398455.1 Dokdonella sp. | reverse complement strand
ACTCGACGATCGCCTGCAGCAGCACCTCGGTATCGGAGTGCCCGCGCAACACATGCCCGCGCGCGGCCAGCACGCTGCGCACTTCTTCAAAATTGTAGATTTCCCCGTTGTAGACAAGTACGTAGCGCCGATCGGACGAGTGCATCGGCTGATGGCCGAGCGGACTCAGATCGACGATCGCGAGGCGCCGATGCGCGAGCGCCAGGCCCGCCGCGGCGTCGATCCAGACGCCTTCGTCATCCGGCCCGCGGTGGCGCAGCGCATCGCCCATGCGCTGCGCCAGGGCGGTCAGCGCATCGGTGTCGCGGCGAGGATCGGGCTCCCAGCAACCGGCGATGCCGCACACTACTTCACCATCTGATTGAGGTTGAAGATCGGCAGCAGGATCGCCAGCACGATGAACAGCACCATCGCACCGACCGCGAGAATCACCGCCGGTCCGAGCACGGCGGTCAGCGCGGTCAGCCAGCGATCGAGTTCGCGCTGCTGCTGCGCGGCGGCTTCGCCGAGCATGCGCGGCAGTTCGCCGGAGCGCTCGCCACTCGCGATCAGGCGCAGCGCGACCGGCGGAAACTGGCCGCTCTCGCCGAGCGCGCGCGAGAACGCGCTGCCCTCGCGCACTTTAAATGCCGCGCGCCGGAGCGCCGCGCGCATCGGCAGGTTCGGCACCACCTGCGCGGCGATGCCGAGCGCGTCGAGCAGCGGCACCGCGCTGTCGGCGAGCAGGGCCAGCGTGCGCGTCGCGCGCGCGGTGTTCGCCGCACGCGTCAGGCGGCCGACCAGCGGCAGGCGCAGCAGCAGTTCGTGCCAGCGGTAACGCATCGCCTCGGCACGCAGTGCGACGCGTGCGGCGACCAGCGTTGCGATCAACACGAGCAGCAGCAGCCAGCCCCAGCCACGCAGGAACGCGGACAGCGCGATCAATGCGCGCGTCGCCAACGGCAGCGCCTGATGCAGGTTCTGGAACACGCCGACGATCTGCGGCACGACCCAGGTCAGCAAACCGGCGACGACGGCCACCGCGACCAGGGTCAGCAGCAGCGGATAGGCCAGTGCCGCGAGAATCTTCTGCTTCAGCGCGTCGCGCGCCTCGGCGTAGTCGGCGAGCTTGTCGAGCACGATCTCCAGGCGACCGGACTGCTCTCCGGCGGCGACGGTCGCGCGGAAGATCTCCGGAAAGCTCTCCGGGAATTCGGCCAGTGCCTGCGCCAGGCTCGCGCCCTCCATCACGCGTGCGCGCAAGCTCATCGTCAGGCCGCGCTGGCGCTCGTTCTCGGCCTGCTCCGACAGCGCGCCCAGCGCTTCGTCGATCGGCAGGCCGGCACCGATCAAGGTCGCCAGCTGGCGTGTCAGCAGCGCGAGCTGCACGCTGCCGAGGCCGCGGCGCGAGAACACGCCACGCGCACCCTCGTTGCCTTCGCGCACTTCCTCCACGCTGAGCGGATTGAGACCGCGCTCGCGCAGGCTGCCGCGCACCGAACGCGCGGTATCGCCCTGCAGCACGCCGCGTTGGGTCTTGCCGCTGGCGTCGAGCGCTTGATAGGCGAAGGCGGGCATCAGTCGTTCAGCCCGGCGCCGGCTCTGGACAGATCAATTCGAGCGTCGGGAAATACGTGCGGAACCGACGAGCGTTCCGCGTGAGCAATGGAATGCCTGCGACGGCCGCATGAGCACCGATCATGAAATCCGGCAACGGCGACAGCCGCGCGCCACCGCTGCGCCGATAGCGCAGGAATGCCTTTCCAGCAAGAAACGCTGCCTCCCAGGGCAACGCCAGCCGCGTGAATTCGACCGGCGGCAGCGCTTCGTCGAGCTCTTCGATTCGTTCGAAGCCAATCGAAACTTCCGCATAGATCAACGTGTTCACGCACAGCTGCGCGCGTGCTGCGCATTGCTCCAATGCGCGCGCCGACCACTCGAACCAGACAGCATCCTCGGTCAGGATGTCGAGCAGTACATTGGAGTCGACGAGCACTTGACTCATGCATCTTCGCCACGGGTCAACCGCATGATCTCTTCGGTACTCATGTGGGCCGTGGCGCGGCCACGCATCCGTGTGACCAGGCTTCGGCCACGCGCCGCGCCGGGCTTTCGCTTGCGCAGCCACACGCGGCTGCCTTCGCGCACGAACTCGACTTCGCTCGATGGAACGATGCCGAGAGCTTCGCGGATTTCGCGTGGAATCGTGACCTGGCCTTTCGAAGTGATGCGCATGTCGTAAATTCCGCTCTCGGGACGGTAAGAGTATTACCGACCAATTACGCGATCAATAGACTGCGCGGCAATCACTCCTCCCGCGTCACCCGCAGCACTTCCTCGGTCGAAGTGATGCCGGCGATGCACTTGCGCCAGCCGTCCTCGAGGATCGACGTCGTGCGCGTGCGCGCCTGCTTTTCGAGGTCGGCTTCGGAGGCGCCCTCGTGAATCAGGCGGCGCATCGTTTCGTCGATCGCGACCAGTTCGTACAGCCCGGTGCGGCCGCGGTAGCCGGCGTGACGGGCACCGGTCGAGACGGCGAGGTCGCCGCGCGGGCGATACAGGGTCACTTGCGCATCGGCGGGTTTGCCGAACGCGGCCAGCTCGGCCGGCGTTGCGGCATACGCTTCGCGCACGGCGGGATCGAGCACGCGCACGAGGCGCTGCGCGAGCACGCCGATCAGGCTCGACGAGAGCAGGAACGGCTCGACGCCCATGTCGCGCAGGCGCGTCATCGCGCCGACGGCGGAATTGGTATGCAGGGTGGACAGGACCAGATGTCCGGTCAGCGACGCCTGCACCGCGATCTCGGCCGTCTCGAGGTCGCGGATCTCGCCGACCATCACCACGTCCGGGTCCTGCCGCAGGATCGCGCGCAGTCCGCGCGCGAATGTCATGTCGACGCGCGTGTTGACCTGGGTCTGGCCGACGCCGTCGATGTAGTACTCGATCGGGTCTTCGACGGTCATGATGTTGCGCGAGGCATCGTTGAGCTTCAGCAGCGAGCCGTACAGCGTCGTCGTCTTGCCCGATCCGGTCGGACCGGTGACGAGCAGGATGCCGTGCGGTCGCGAGATCAGGTCTTCCAGCCGCGTCCGCGCCGCGTCGTCCATGCCGAGCTGGACCAGGTCGAGCTTGCCGGCCTGCTTGTCGAGCAGGCGCAGCACGACGCGTTCGCCGCGCCCGGCCGGAATCGTCGACACGCGCACGTCGACCGGGCGACCGGCGATGCGCAGCCCGATGCGGCCGTCCTGCGGCAGCCGCCGTTCGGCGATATCGAGCTTGGCCATCACCTTGATGCGGCTGGCCACGGCGCTCGCAATCGCTTTCTGCGGCGCCAGCACTTCGCGCAGCACGCCGTCGATGCGAAAGCGCACGACCAGGCGGTTCTCGTATGGCTCGATGTGAATGTCCGAGGCGCCTTCCTTGACCGCTTCGGTGAGCAGCGCATTGATCAGGCGGATGATCGGCGCATCGTCTTCGCTCTCGAGCAGGTCCTCCGGCTCGGGCAGTTCGTCGGCGAGCGTCTTCAGGTCGAGGCGTTCGTCCAGATCGGACACCATCGCGCGCGCGTCGTCGCCCTGCTCGTAGAGATCACGCAGCAGGCGCTCGAACTCCGTCGGCGCGAGCGAGGTGAATGCGAGCGGCGCTCCCAGATGTCGGCGCAGTTCCGCCAGCACGTCGGGCCGCACGCCGGGCCGGCAGGTGATCTGCGCAACGCCACCCTGCCAGCCGGTCAGCGCGACGCCGTGGCGGCGCGCGAAACCGAAACTCGGCCGCGCCGCACGCGCTTCCGGCCTGGCCGTCGCCGCCTCGCTCATCGGCGTGGCGGCGTCGATGCCGGCGGCGGCTGCAGCGGCGTCGGATTGACCAGGTCCGGCTGGCCGTCGAGCGTGGGACTTGCGAGGAAGTCGTGCACTTCCGGCAGCATCGGACGCAGCGAACGCGGCGTCACCGGCCAGTCTTCCTGGCGCATCTGCAGCTGCTCGGTGCGCATGTAGTTGTACTTCTCGCTCGACACCGACGCCTCGGTCGCCGAATCGCGCAGGATCTTCGGATGCAGGAAGATCATCAGGTCGGTCTTCTGACGGCTGTTCGTGCGATAGCGGAACAGGTTGCCGAGCAGCGGAATGTCGCCCAGGCCCGGCACCTTCTGCACGTTGTCCTTGACCTGGTTGTCGAGCAGGCCGCCGAGCACGAGCAGCGAATCGTCCTTGACCAGCACGCTGGTGGTCAGCTCGCGCTTGTTGGTGACCAGATCGACCGCGCCCTGCACCGGCGGCAGCAGGTTCGACACTTCCTGGTGGATGTCCAGGCGCACCGATTCGCCCTCGTTGATCTGCGGCTTGACCTTCAGCACGAGGCCGACGTCCTTGCGCTCGATCGTCTGGAACGGATTGGTGATGCCGTTGGATGGCGTGGTGCCGCCGCCGGTGGTCGAGCTCGCATTGGTGGTGTACTGGCCGGTCAGGAACGGCACTTCCTGCGCCACCTTGATCTGCGCTTCCTGGTTGTCCAGCGTCAGCACCGACGGCGTCGACAGGATGTTCGACTTGCCATCGCTCTGCAGCGCGCTGACGAGCGCGCCGAGCTGGGCGATCTTGGTGCCGTCGGGCAGCGTGATGGTGCCGCCGACGTAGCCGAGGTTGAAGCCGTTGCCGAGCCCGAGCGGATTCACCGAGGCCGACAGGATGTTGTTGCCGGGGGAATTGGTGCTGGTGAAATTGGTGCCGCCGACGATGTGGTTGTTGCCCGCCACCTGCCACTGCACACCGAGGTCGCTCGCGGTCTGGTCGGCGACTTCGGCGACCACCGCCTCGATCAGCACCTGGTTGCGGCGGATGTCGAGCTGGCGCACCACCGCGGCGAGCGAGCGAAAGATCGCCGGCGGCGCGCTGATGATCAGCGCATTGGTTTCCGTGTGCGCCTGGATCGTCGCCGGCGATGCCGCTCCGCCCGCGCCGCTCTCGCCGGCTTTCAACGCGGTCGGCGGCGCGACGCCGGACAAGGTCGTGGCGACGCCCTGCAGGATCGGCACCAGATCCTTCGCGTTCGCGTAGTGCAGATAGATCACCTGCGTGTCGCCGCCGCTGTCGAGCGGCGTATCCAGGTGCGCGATCAGTGCGCGCATGCGCAGGCGTCCGCTTTTTGCGCCGGCGAGCAGGATCGAATTCGTGCGCGTATCGGCGAACACGCGCGTGTTCTCGCCGTTCGCCTGGCTGGTCTTGTCGTCGGCCAGGGTCGTCAGCGTGCGCGCGAGTTCGGCCGCGCTCGCATGCGCCAGCGGAATCACTTCGACCTGCGCGTCCGATACGGTATCGATGCGCTGGATGATGTCGACCAGCCGCCGTACATTGCCGGCGCGATCGGACACCACCAGCGAATTGGACGCCGCATGCGCGATCAGCTGGCCGCCCTGCGGCATCAGCGGGCGCAGGATCGGCACCAGTTCCGCGGCGGTGACGTGCTTGACCGGCACGATCTGCGTGACCAGCTCGTCCGCCGAATGCTCGCGCGTGCCGTCGACGCCGGCCGAACCATCCTGCTGCGCGGTCGCCTCCGGCACGATCTTCACCATGCTGCCGGACGGCACCGCGGCGAAACCGTGCACGCGCAGCACCGACAGGAAGACGTCGTAGATTTCGTCCGGTTTCATCGGCCGCGCGGAGACCACCGTCACCTTGCCCTGCACATTCGGACCGATGATGAAGTTCTTGCCGGTGATCTCGCTGACCGTGGCGATCAGCGCCTGGATGTCGGCATCCTTCAGGTTCAGCGTATGACGTCCGTCCGCGGTCGTCGTATGGCCGGGCTGCTGCGCTTCGGGCGCGGCCTGCGCGAATGCCGTCGTGATCGAAGTGCTCGACAGGATCACGCCGAGAGCGAGCGGCAGAAAGGCAAGACGCATTGCGGAAAACCCCTGGTGGCTGATCTGGTTCATTGCAGGCCGACCGTCACATCGGCCGGCTTGCCATCGCGCAATACGGTCACGCGCACGCTGCTCGAATTCTTCAGGCTCGACATGATGTCCTGCCCGCGCGAGAGCGAGTCGACCGGCATGCCGTTAACCGAGGTGACGATGTCGCCCGGACGCAGGCCGATCTGGTTGATCAACGCGGCATCCGCGCCGGCCGACACGCGCACGCCGGTGAGCTTGCCGCCGTCGAGCACCGGCACGATCTGCACGCGCTTCATCAACTCATCCGGATTCTGCCGCAAACGATCGACCGTCTGCTGCCAATCGGTCGGCGCTTTGACGGTTTGCGCGGCCGGCGCCGCTGCGGCGGATGCGCCTTTCGGGGACGCATCGGCACGCGTGCCCGCGGCACGGCTGCCTGCCGTCGCCGGCGTCGCGCGCACGACATCGGCTGGAGCGAGGTTGCTGTCGCGCGGCAGCTTGAGCGTTTCTTCGGCAGCGCCGCGCAGCAGGATGATGCGATCGGCATAGACCGCGCCGAGTTGCACGCCGGAGACCACCTCCTCGCCGACGCGGAACGTGCGCTCGCCATTCGCTCCATCGGCAATCACGGCGAAGCCCGCCTTCGGATCGTTCTGCGCGACGGTGCCGCGCAGGATCAGTGCGAGCGTCGAAGCGCTGCCGCCGGGACCGCTGCCCGGCCGGCGCGGCGTGTCGCCGAACAGATGCCAGCTCGCGATCGAACGCGCCGTCTCCGTCGCGGTGGCGCCGGCGGCAACGCGCGCAGGCGCCGCGTCCAGCGCCGCGTCGCCGTGCGGCAGCAGCAGCCAGACCAGGCGCACGAGCAGCCACAGCGCGAGCGCGGCCAACAGCACGCAGCAGGCCAGCGCGGCCATTTCCGCGCGCGGGCCCCGATCGATTCCAGACAGGCGCATTCCAATTCCGACGACGGAAAACCTTGCAAGCGTAGCAAAGCGCGACCGCGCGCGGGCGGCGCATGTCTGATTTCGGTGCGAACCGTCGTATCCGGTGGTGAGCGCTCGCGTTGGGCGCGACTGTCGAAACTGGGGAGTCATGGAGATGAACGTGTCTGGACGTATCCACCGCACCACCCGACTGCACGCTGCCAGCGGCCGCGCGCGAATCGGTTTTCTGTTCTCACGCAGCGCCGCCCTGCTCGCCGGCCTGGTCGGATTGACCGCGGCAGTGCACGCCGCCGAACCCCCGGTCTACAAGGACTGGAACGACCTGCTGCGCAATGCGCCGGCCGCACCCGAACCGCGGCCGGAATGGCGGCGCACGCCGGCCGGGCAACCGGCGCTGAAGAATCTCGGCACCGAAAAGGACCTGCGCGGCGGCGCCGTGCACGAGCGGCCGATCGATCCCGTGCCGGCCTTGCTGGCGCGACCGGGCACGGTCGAAGGCTTTCCCGGCGAAGTCGCCTCGTCGTTCCAGCCCGACGCTGCCGTCGAAGGCTCGGCGCGCGCGGCTGCCGGCGCGGCGCCGCAGCGTTCGACGCCGGAGCAGATCCTCGCGACGCCGCCGGGACCGAGCTACTACGTGCGCGACTATCCCTGGCGCACGATCTACAAACTGGTGATGCGCTTCGGCGCGTACTGGTACGTGTGCTCGGCCGAGACCTTCGACGGCTTTCATCTGATGACCGCCGGCCACTGCATCTACAACTTCGATCCGAACGAGGACGGCAATACCTCGGATCAGCAATGGGCGGACGAAATCTGGGCGTTCCCGGCACAGACCGATCTGGTCACGCCGAGCGGCGAAGCGGACCAGCCGTTCGGCGAAGCACGCGTGGTGTGGATGCGCAGCTGGTCGTGCTGGACGGTCGATGCCGACTGGAACTGCGACTGGGGCTTCCTCACGCTGGACCGCCCGATGGGCGATCGCGTCGGCTGGATGGGCCGGCAGTGGGGCGTGGAGGAGTCGAACGTGAATTTCTCCGGCTACCCGGTGCAGGAACCCTATGTCCCGGCGAACACGCTCGTGCAGTATCCGGGCTACGACGCGGGCAATGCGCATGACTACACCGGTACGCGCATCCCGATGTACGCCTACACCTACGGCGGCCACAGCGGCGGCCCGGTGTGGCGCTACCTCGACGGCAACCGCTACATCCTCGGCACCAACTCGACCTCCGATCGCGCCGGCAACGCCGAAGCGACGCGCTACACCAGCGACGAGGAAAACTATTTCTCGTCCAGCGCCACATCCGACCAGAGCAACCTGCCGCCGCAGTACCTGCCCGATCTCGGCGAGGAGTTCTACTACTACGAGAACACGTTGAAGTGGCTGTACACGCCGAGCGTGGGCCGTCGCGGCGAAATCGACTTCGACTACAACGTGGTCAACAACGGCTGGGCCGACAGCGGCGCCGTGGTGGTCGATTTCTACGCGTCCGGCGACACCAACATCTGGCCCGGCGATCTCTATCTCGGCAGCGACTATCTCGGCTCGATCGGCGCGTACACCTACTACACCTTCAACAAGCAGCTGCGCCTGCCCGCCGGCGCAAGCCCCGGCCAGTACTACATCGGCTGGATCGCGACCGCCGCCAACAGCGAGTACGGCGGCATGGACTATTGCGGCGGCTGGCGCGCGCAGTGCAACAACTACGGCGTGATCGCGACGCCGCTGACGGTCACCTCCGACAGCGGCTTCAACTGGACCGTGACGGCCGGCGCCGGCAGCGGCGGCAGCATTTCGCCGGCCGGCGCACAGACGATCGAGGATGGCCTGTCGATGAGCTTCAGCGTGATGCCCGATTCCGGCTACGCCATCGACAGCGTGGGCGGCAGTTGCGGCGGCACTCTCTCAGGCAATGTCTACACGACCCTCGCGATCGGCGCCGATTGCAGCGTCGATGCAAACTTCGTCGAACAACCGGACGACGTGATTTTTGCGGACTCATTCGACTGAGACCGTATTGCTGAGTCGATGTCCGGCGAGCAGGGCCGGACTTCATGCATGTCCGGCCCGTCGTGCTTTCCGCGTAACCCTCGCAACGGACGCCGGCCGATACCGGCGTCCTTCTCGACCCATGCGAGGACGTTCCGATGTGCGCTCCAATCTCCTGCAGGCACTGGCTTGCCAGCCTGCCGTTCCTGTTTGCGCTGAGTGCCGCGGCGCATGCCGCGACCCGTGGCGACCATCCGCTGGTCGGGCGCTACGAAGGCTCCGAACTCGTCGGTCACAGCCACAACGACTACGACGAAGTCGAAATCATCAACGGGCCGATCCTCGGCGCCACGCGCGGTGTCGGTGCGCCCGGCTGGGTACGCGTCGAAGGAAAAATCGATCTCTACTACTACGCGCTGCCCGCAGGACGTTCGTCGCTCGAAGTCCTGCGCAACTACGAGGCGAGCCTCGCAACGAAGGGCTTCGCCACGCTGTTCACCTGCGCCACGTCGAACGGCTCGTGCTACGCGGCGCCACCGGGCCGATCGCCCGGCACGGCGCCCTACGACTTCGGCAACGCACTCGACGAGGCGCCCGAGCTGCCACGCCTCGGCGGCGATTTCATCCGCAACTACTTCGGCACCAACGCGCGCTACCTGCTGGCCCGCCTCGCACGTGCCGAAGGCGCCGTATACGCGAGCATCGCGTTGGCCGAAGGCACACACGGCAACTACGCGTTCGTGCGAGTCATCGAGACGAAGGAGATGGAGCGCGGCAAGATCACCTTCGTCGGCGCGCAGCAGATGCAGCAGGCGCTGGCCGGCGAGGGCCGCATCAGCCTCTACGGCATCCACTTCGACTTCGACCGCGATGTCGTCATGCCGGACTCGAAAGCCACGCTCGACGAGATCGCCCACCTGCTGCAGGCCGACCCGTCATTGCGCCTGTCGGTGGTCGGCCACACCGATGCCAAGGGCGGCGCGGACTACAACCTGGATCTGTCGCGGCGGCGTGCCGCCAACGTCGTTGCCGCGCTGAGCCGCGACTACGGCGTCGACGCAGCGCGTCTGGTTGCGCGCGGTGCCGGCGCGAGCGAGCCGCTGGCGCCCAACGATAACGAGGAAGACCGCGCCAGGAATCGGCGAGTGGAGCTGATCAAGCGGTAGCGAAGGACGAATGTCCGCTTTCGCGCCGGACTCGCGTACCCCTCGACGAGCCGGTCATTGCCGGATACGAACCTTCGGGAGAACGATATGCACTTCGGGACATGCAATCTGACATGGGCGGCCCGTTCGCGCCTTCCCCAAACCCTGTTGGCATGCGGCCGCAACCTTCTTTTTCTGATGACGTTCGCCGGCGGTGCGCGGGCTCACGCGCAACCGATGGACTCGAGCAACGCGCCTTGGCTGCCCGAAATCGTTCAGGCCCTCGATGAATACGTGCCCGCCCCGGCGTTCAATCACGGCCACTTGGGACTCGACCACTTCGCCGGCGCCAATTCGGCCGATCAGGTCGGCATCCTGACGGCGCCATTGAGCAACGGCGACATCCTGGTCGCAGGCCTGGTCCCCAACTTCGGCGGCGCCGGCACCTGCAACAACGGCACGGCGATGTGCAATATCGGACTGGTCCGCTACGACGCGGCAGGTATCCGCAAAGCGTGGGCGAACCCGGGAAGCTACGGCAACTTCGGCAACAATTACGTCATCTATCCGGGCGGCGACCAGCACAAGTTCCAGTACATCCGCGACGTCAAGGTGCGCACGGGGTACATCGATGTGCTCGTCGACGAGATCGACATCGTGGACCCGGGTCCGGTACTGGGTCGTCAGAACACCCGAATCGTGACCTTCCACGAAGACGGATCGTATCTTTCCCAGTTTCCGGTTTTCGGGAGCACCTTCAACGCATCCGGCGATACCGAAGATTTTTACGGCGCGCAGATGGTGCAGATCAACAGTACGCGAATGATCGTCGCGGCGACGGCATACGACTCCATCGGTCCCTACGTCGCAGTCACCCGACTGGACATTCTCGGCAACGGCGCGTTCGACCTGGATCCCAGCTGGGGATCGACGTATGGCGGTAGCGGCTTCGACCAGCTGATCAGGTACTACGCCCCGAGTTCGTACTGCGGCGCGCCCGCAGGGAGTTGCGACGCAACCGCAGGCTATGCAGCGGGACAGGTCGGCTTCGCCACGCCGACGGATTTCTATGTGGGCGCCAGCATCCACATCGACGGCTACGACTGGGATCCGGTTGCCGTGAAGATTTCCTCCGACACGGGCGAACTGAAGACGGAATTCAATGGCACCGGCTGGAGCCGGGCCGTATTCGACGAGCCGAACAGCAGCAAGAAAGACCTCGCGGCCGGCATCTACGTGTACCAGGATGACGTGTATCTGGCCGCGCAGGTCGCGCGCAAATGCTTCGACGGCATCGGACTCTCCAAGCTCGACGGCGCGACGGGGCAATACGACACCGCGTTCGGTGGAAGCGGAAAAATCGTGTTCGGCGGACAAGGCGATGTGCCTTTCTGCTTCTCGCCGCCCGGCGGCGACTACCCGTTCGCGATTTCGGCCACCGGCGGGCGCATCGGCGTGGTCGGCTACAGCCGACACGGCATCGCGGGATTCTCGAACAATGTCGACCCGATGTTGGCCGTGGTCAATGCGGTCGACGGCAGCGTGCTCGACTTCGATTATCACCCGGTGCTGAGTGCGGACGGCACGCGTTCGGGCGACGCGGTCTTCTACAGCGTGTCCGGCGGAGCGAGCGCGGCCTCGCCCTTCACTGCCGCCGGCAATGGCCGCATCGAAAGCGCCGGCAATACGCTGAGCTACCTGGTCGGCAAATTCATTCCGGTATCGGGCGATCGGATCTTCGCCAGCAACATGGGGGGAAATCCGTAGACGAGTGCGACGCACCGCGGATCGAGGACGATCCGCGGTGCGCTGGCAGCCGCCCTGCTTGTGTATCCACCGATCTCGCCCATGCCTTCCACGACCGCATGTCCGCCCGCTCCGCACGACCACACACCGACGTGCGACCAGGCGCTTTGCAGCCACGCGCCAGACGCGCTACTTTGGCTGCATGGCGGAAGCGGGCAACGACAGCGTCACGCGCCTGCTGCAACGCTGGAGCGACGGCGATGCGGCAGCGCTCGATCTTCTGCTGCCGCTGGTCTACGCGGACCTGCGTCGAATTGCGGCCGGCGCATTGCGCGCTGCGCCCGGCCACTCGACCTTGCAGACGACCGCGCTGGTTCACGATGTGCTGCTGCGCCTGCTCGGCCACGCGCCAACGACGTTCGAGAACGGCGCGCATCTTCTCAATGCCTCGGCCCGCATGATGCGCCAGGTCCTGATCGACCGCGCGCGCAAGGCGCAGACCGAGAAACGCGGTGGCCGCTGGCTGCGCGACGACTTCACCGAGGCGCTGGAACTGCCGATTCCGGACGGCACCGACCTGGCCGCGCTCGATCGCGCACTGAACGAACTGGAGTCGGTGCACCAGCGCATGGCCAAGGTTGTCGAACTGCGCTACTTCGTCGGTCTCGAAGTCAACGAAGTGGCCGCGACGCTCGGCATCACCGAACGAACCGCACGGCGCGACTGGGTCGCGGCGCGCGAATGGCTGCGCGAACGGCTCGAGCAGCCGGCCTGATGCGCCGCGCGAAGGCGGTGGCCGCATGACGGGCAGCGCGTTCGACGACGCCGCCCTTTTGCTGCTGCGCGAAGCACTCGATCTGGATACGCGCGACGAACGCGAACGCCTGCTGTCCGAACGCTGCACCGACCAGCCCGGCCTGCGCGAACGCGTGCAGGCGATGCTCGCGCGCATCGAAGCCGACGAAGCGTCCTCAACGCCCGAGCCCGCCGCCGACCCGCTGCTCGGCGAACGCCTCGGCCCCTTCCGCGTGGTCGAGGCGATCGGTCGCGGCGGCATGGGGCGCGTCTATCGCGGCGAGCGCGAGGGCGCCGATTTCCATCAGCATGTCGCCATCAAGCTGATCCGGCGCGGCTTCGATTTCGACGATATCCGCGCGCGCTTCCTGCGCGAGCGGCGCATCCTGGCGCGCTTGTCGCATCCGAACCTGGCGCGCTTCATCGACGGCGGCGTAGCGCCGGACGGACGGCCCTGGTTCGCGCTCGAATACGTGCACGGGCGCACCCTCACGCGCTGGTGCGACTGCGAGCGCCTCGATCTGCGCGCACGCGTGGCGCTGTTCCTCGATGTGTGCGCGGCCGTGCAGTACGCGCACACGCAACTGGTCGTGCATCGCGACCTCAAGCCCGCCAATGTGCTGGTCGACGACGCCGGCCGCGTGCGCCTGCTCGACTTCGGCGTCGCCGGCCTGCTGGCCGGCGACGCCGACGACGCGGTCGATCCGAGCACGCTCGGCCAGCGCCACGCGCTGACGCCCGAGTACGCGGCGCCGGAGCAGCTCGCGGGCGAAGGCGCCGGCGTGGCGGTCGATGTGTATGCGCTCGGCGTGATGCTGTACGAAGTCATCGCGGGCGTGCTGCCGCTGGCGATCGATCGCCGCGACCCCGTCGCTGCCGCTCGCGCCGTGCGTGAACAGCCGGCGCAGGCGCTGGCCCTCGCGATCGCGCGCGCTGGCGATGCGGCGGCCGATGCGCTGCCGCAGCGTCTGGCCGCGCGCAGGACGACCCTGCGTGCGTATCGCGCCGACACGCGCGGCGATCTCGGACGTATCGTCGAGAAGGCACTGGCGAAGGAGCCGCTGCGCCGCTACGCGACGGCGCAGGCCTTCGCCGACGACCTGGCGCGCTGGCTCGCCGGCGCGCCGGTGCACGTGGCGGGCAACGGGACCGGCTATCGCCTCGGCAAGTTCATCGGGCGCCATCGCCTGGCGCTCGGCTTCAGCGTGTTCGCGCTCGCGGCGGCCGCCGCGTTCGGCGCCTATCACTTCGCCACACTGCACGCGCAGCTGCGCCTAACCGAAGCGCAGCGCAACCGCGCCGAAGCATCGCTCGACTTCATGCGCAATCTGCTGGCGAGCCCCGATCCGCAGATGGGCGTCGGCGCCGACACGCGCCTCGGCGATTTCCTGCAGCGCTCGGCCGCCACGTTGCAGGGCAATGCGCGCCTGGATGCGGAGATCCGCGCCGAGCTCGCCGTCACGATCGCGGACAGCCTGAAGAGCATCGATCGCTACGACGACGCGCTGGCGATCGCGCACGGCGTCGCCGAGGCGCCGGCATCGACGCCTTCGGCGTGGACGACGCGCGTGCACGCGGCAACCCTGATCGGCGAGATCCAGACCTTGCAGGGCGACTACGAAAAATCGCTCGCGCAACTCGACGACGCAACCCGGCTCGCCGACAGCCATGCGGTCGGCGACCCGCTGACGATCGCGAACCTGCTCAGCGTGCAATCGATTGCCTACAACCATCTCGGCCGCTGGGACGACAGCGCGCGGCTGATCGATCGCGCCGTCGAAGTCGCGGCACCGATCGCCGACCGCCATCCCGAAGTCTTTGCGAACCTGCTCGGATTCGCCAGCATTCCGCGCGGATATCCGAAGACCGACCTGCCGGCCGCCGAGGCATTGCTGCGCCGCTCGCTGGCGTTCCAGGAGGCCCACGGCCTGAAATCGTCGGGGCTTTATCCGAACACGCAAGGCGAACTGGCGCAGACGCTGATCGACGAGGGACGGTTCGAGGAAGCCGAGCCGATGCTGCTCGATGTCGTCGCGCAGATGAAGCAGCGCTTCGGGCCGACGCATCGGGAGACTTCGTTCAAGTTGAGCGGGCTCGCCCTGCTCTATTTCAGATGGAACCGCTTCGACGACTCACGCCGCTGGCGCGACGAGGCGACTGCGGCGATGCGCGCCGCCTTGGGCGAGCGGCATCCGTTCGTCGCCCTCGGTCTGATCGAGTCGGCCGATCTCGCTTTCCAGGCGGGCGATACGCGGCGCGCGGCAGCGGATGCGGCAGCGGCCGCGCCGATGGCGGACGAGAACGATCGCGAGGAATTCACGCAGCGTGCGTCGCTGTATGCCGCGGCAGCGCGCTGCGAAGCGGGCGACCCTGGCGCATCGACGCTCCTGCGCGATCGCGTCGCCGCACTCGGGGATGCATTCGGCGCGCGAGCGTTCGATGTGCGCGTCGCAGCGGCGCGCTGCCTGAATCGGCTCGGACGCCACGCCGAAGCGCTTGCGGTCATCGAAGCGTTCGCGGCCCGGCTGCATGCGGGCGGCAAGATTGCGCGCAACGACTATTTCGAACCGGCCATCGCACGCATTCGCGCGGCGGCGGCCGGTGCGTCGTCTAGCTAGCGCGGATTGAACAAGCGCGCGATACGGCGGAAGAATCCCTGCTTCGGCGGCAACGGCGCGCTCGCTTCGGCCTGCGCCGGCGGCGCCATCGCGATCGTGCGTTCGCTGCGCGGCGCATGCTCGCGACGCGGCTTGCGTTCGCTCGCGTGCGCCGGCGTCGAGGCGCCGTTCTCGCTGCCGGCCGTCGTCGCTGGATTCAGCGCCTCGCCGCCTTCGCGGCGATTGCGACCCCGGCCACCGCGACGGCGACGCTTGCGCGGCACCTCGCCATCGCCGGCAACCACGGCCGCCGGGCTGGCTTCGGCGCTGATCACTTCGACCGGCTCCGGTGCTGCGGGCGGCTTCACCGCCGCAGCCGGCTTCGCGCCACCCTGGGGACCGGCGCCATTGGCGTCGCGGCGTCCACTGCTGCGGCGTTCGCCGCTGCTGCGTTCGCCGCTGCGTTCGGGGCGCGGTCCACGCGAGCGCGGCGCGCTGGCGCCCTGCTTCGGCGGCGGCCCGGCGGTGTTGCGTGCGTCGTCGGCGGCTACGTCATCGTTGTCGTCGTCGCTGGCGGCAACGGGTGTTGCGCGCGGACGCGGCGGCGGTGTGATGAGCAGCTCGGCCGTGATCGCCGCGGTCGGAATCTTCTGCTCGATATACGCCTCGATGTCCGGCAG
>DASWPR010000456.1:0-14513 GCA_036398455.1 Dokdonella sp. | reverse complement strand
TTCGGCCCGTACAGGACCGAGGTCAAGCCCTTGGTCACGACGATCTGCGAAAGATCCTCGACGCCAAGCCGGGCCAGATCCAGATTGCCGTCGTAAGGCACGTACACCGGCACGCCATCCACATACAGGGTCACCTCGCGGCTGTCGAAGCCGCGGATGTTGACCAGCGTATCGCGGCGCTGGCCGACGTTCTGGCGCGCCACGCCCGGCAGCAGATCGAGCGCCTCGGCGACATTGCGGCGGTCCTGCATCTTGATCGTATCGATGTCGATCACGTCCGCACCGGGCGGCAATGTCTTGTCGACGGACCCGATCACTTCGATGACGCCGAGCGACTGCGGCGCGGCCGTATCGGCATCGGTGGTATCGGCGGCGCGTGCAGCGCCCAGCAGAAAGAAGCAGGCGATGCCTGCGATGACGTCGTGGCGCATGATGGATCCCCGGGGCGCGGCGGCGTACGGATGCCGCTCGATATGTTCATGCAACCATATCGAAGAAGCGGGCGCAGGGCCAGCCGTATGGAGCGGCCATCAGCCTGCGGCAGGTTGTCCCACGCGCCGGCGCAGCTGATTCAGTTCGCGCCCGACCGCGGCCTGCGCGGCATCCTGCATCGTCCGATAGCTCTTCAGCAGTTTCTTGCCGAGCGGGGTCAGGCTGGCGCCGCCACCGCCGCTGCCGCCCTTGCTCGCATCGACCAGCGGCGCATCGAAACAGCGATTGAGTTCGCCGACCAGTTCCCACGCGCGCTTGTAGCTCATGCGCATGCGGCGCCCCGCGCCGGCGATCGAGCCGAGCGTGTCGATGCCTTCGAGCAGGTCCGCCTTGCCGGGTCCGAAGCGGATGCCCGGCGCGAGATCGATGCGCAGCTGCAGTTGCGGATAGGTGTGGGCCGAATTCATGCGGGCGTTCCGGAAGCGACGGGCCGGCCGATCATAGTGCGCACGCTGCAGCCCGGCCACGATTGCCCGCGCGCGGCCGCCGCGATAGGGTGACGCAACCACATCGAAGGCACCGCGTGCACGAATGAAAGCGAGAAGCGCACAGTACAAGCGCATGCGGGCCGCGGCACGCCGATGAACGCGCTCGCGCCGGACGAATGGCAGGCGCTCGCGCTCAGCCTGCGGGTCGGCCTGCTCGCCGTCGTCCTGGCGCTGCCGCTCGCGCTCGCGCTGGCGTGGCTGCTGTCGCGCAAGCGGTTTCCCGGGCGCCTGCTGCTGGAATCGGTCCTGTTCCTGCCGCTGATCCTGCCGCCGGTCGTCACCGGCTACGTGCTGCTCGCCCTGTTCGGGCGCAACGGACCGATCGGTCAACTGCTCGGCAGCGTCGGCATCGTTGTCGCGTTCCGCTGGACCGGCGCGGTCATCGCCGCGGCGGTGATGGGGTTTCCGCTGCTGGTGCTGTCGGTACGCGCTGCATTCGACAACGTCGATCGTCGCCTCGAAGCCGCCGCGCAGACGCTCGGCGCCGATGCCTGGCGGCGTTTCGTGTCGATCACGCTGCCATTGTCGGCGCGCGGCATCGTCGCCGGCTGCGTGCTGGCGTTCGCGCGCGCGTTCGGCGAGTTCGGCGCGACGATCAGCTTCGTCTCGAATATTCCGGGCGAGACGCGCACGCTGCCGATCGCGATCTACGAACTGCTCAACGTGCCGGGCGGCATGCCGGGCGTGCAGCGGCTCGCGCTGGTGTCGCTGTTCGTCGCGCTCGCGGCCAGTGCGTGTGCCACGCTGATTGCCGGCGGCGCGCCGTGGCGGAAGCGCGGCGATGATTGAACTGGCGCTGCGTCACCGCATCGGCGATCTCGAGCTCGATATGGACATCCGCTCGCACGCGCGCACGCTCGCGCTGTTCGGCAACTCCGGCGCCGGCAAGACGAGCGCGCTGAATGCCGTCGCCGGGCTGCTGATTCCGCAATCCGGGCGCGTCGTGCTCGACGGCGAAATCCTGCTCGATACCGCACGCGGCATCTGCGTGCCGGTGTCGCGGCGGCGCATCGGCTACGTGTTCCAGGACGGCCGCCTGTTCCCGCATCTGAGCGTGCGCCGCAACCTGCTCTACGGCGCCGGCGCGGACGACGCGGACGGCCGCCGCGAGTTCGCCGCGATCGTCGAACTGCTCGAACTCGGCGCCCTGCTGGAGCGGCGGCCGCTCACGCTTTCCGGCGGCGAGCGCCAGCGCGTCGCGGTCGGCCGTGCACTGCTGTCGAGGCCGCGTGCGCTGCTGCTCGACGAACCTCTGACCGGCCTGCATGCCGAAGCACGCCAGCAGGTTCTGGACTACCTGCGCACGCTGAAACGCGAGCTGCAGGTGTTCACCGTGCTGGTCACCCATCACGCCGACGAGGTCGCGGCGCTGGCCGACGAAGTCGTGCGGATCAGCGCCGGACAAGTCGTGCGGCAGGTTCCGATCGGCGAATTCATCGCGCGCCGCGCCGCCTTTGGGCGTCCGCAGGCATCGTAGGCGGCGGATCCTTCGCGCCGCTTCACCGCCTGCCCCGAATTGGATAGGCTAGAGGACTATTCGAACGCTCGTTTGAGGCCGCGATGATCCTGCGCAATCTGTCCGTCGTCGTCGCACTGTCCTGTCTGCTCGCCGCCTGCAGCGATGGGCCGGTCAGGAAGGTGCATCCGTCGACCGCGAGCATCCAGAAGCTCGCGCTGCAGCCGGACGGCAGCTGGAAAGTCACGCTGCGCATCCAGAACTTCAGCACCATGTCGATGCACTACAACCGCTTCGCCGCGAAGCTGACGATCGCCGACGTCGACGCCGGCGAGATCGACATCGCGCCGGACATGGACATCGTCGGCAATGGCGGCGACGTCATCGATGCAACCTTGAAGACCTCGGCGAAGCTGCCCGCCACGGGCGACTTCGCCTATCAGCTGAAGGGCACCATCGACACCAGCGAACCGAAGGCGAGCTTTCCGTTCACCCGCTCGAGCCGCCTGTCGCCGGTGCCGGGCGTGCCCAATACCTATCGCTGACCGGCACGACACCGCTGCTTCCCATGCCGGCAAGTCCGGCAGTTCGAGGCCTGTGGATTGCGAAGACCTCGAATCGCGAACGCCTCAACGGAGAATCCCATGAGCCGCTACACCGCCCCGCTCGCCGACCTGCGCTTCGCGCTGTACGACGTGCTCGATGTCGAATCGGTCTACCGCCGGCTGCCGGGCTGCGAAATGGCAACCCGCGACCTCATCGATGCGGTGCTGGAAGAAGCCGCGCGCTTCGCCGAACAGGTGCTCGCGCCGCTGAACCAGAGCGGCGACGCCGAAGGCTGCACCTTCGACAAGGCGACGCAGAGCGTGCGCACGCCGAAGGGCTTCAAGGAGGCGTTCGCGCAGTACGTCGACGGCGGCTGGATCGGCCTCGTCGCGGACGAGCGCTTCGGCGGCCAGGGCCTGCCGGAAACGCTCGGCGCCGCCTTCAAGGAGATGATCGATTCGGCCAACCTGTCGTGGGGCAACTACCCGATGCTCTCGCACGGCGCCTCGTCGGCGCTCGAGCATCATGGCGAAGAGTGGCAGCGCGACGTTTTCCTGAAGCCGCTCGTGTCCGGCCAGTGGACCGGCACGATGTGTCTGACCGAGCCGCATTGCGGCACCGATCTCGGCCTGCTCAAGACCAAGGCGGAACCCGTCGCCGACGGCAGCTACCGGATCAGCGGCACGAAGATCTTCATCACCGCGGGCGAGCACGATTTCGTCGACAACATCCTGCACCTCGTGCTCGCGCGGCTGCCGGATGCACCGGCCGGCGTGAAGGGCATTTCGCTGTTCCTGGTGCCGAAGTTCAAGGTCGGCAAGGACGGCAGGATCGGCGCGCGCAACACGCTCGCCTGCGGTGCGCTCGAACACAAGATGGGCATCAAGGGCTCGGCCACCTGCGTGATGAACTTCGACGGCGCCGAAGGCTGGCTGGTCGGCCAGCCGAACAAGGGCCTCGCCGCGATGTTCACCATGATGAATACCGCACGGCTCGCGGTCGGGCTGCAAGGTCTCGGCCTGACCGAGCGTGCCTACCAGAACTCGCTCGCCTACGCGCGCGAACGCCTGCAGATGCGCGCGCTGTCCGGCGCGAAATTTCCGGACAAGCCGGCCGATCCCCTGATCGTGCATGCGGACGTGCGGCGCATGCTGCTGACGCAGAAGGCGTTCGCCGAAGGCGGCCGCCTGCTCGGCCTGTACGCCTATCTGCAGGAAGACATCGCCAGGCACAGCACCGATGCGGCCGAGCGCGAACGCGCCGAGGCGCTGGTGTCGTTCCTGACTCCGATCGTCAAGGGCCTGCTGACCGAAGCCGGCATCGAATGCACCTATCAGGCCGTGCAGATCTTCGGCGGTCATGGCTACATCGTCGAGCACGGCATGGAGCAGCTCTCGCGCGACGCGCGCATCACGACGCTGTACGAAGGCACCACGCAGATCCAGGCGCTCGACCTGCTCGGCCGCAAGGTCATGCAACTGCAGGGAGCCGGCCTCCGGCATTTCCTCGCCGAGATCGGTGCGTTCTGCCAGACGCGTGCGAACGACGCAGCCCTGGCCGAATTCATCGGTCCGCTGGGGCTGGCGAGCAGGGAATGGGGCGAGCTCACGCTCGACCTCGTCCAGCGCGCGGGCGCGAACCCGGATGAAATGGGCGCGGCGGCGTACGACTACCTGTTCTACTCGGGCTACATCGCCCTCGCCTACCTGTGGGCGCGCAGCGTGGCCGCCGCGGATGCGTCCGCGCTGCCGCAGGCGGTGCGCGACGCCAAGCGCCATACCGCGCGCTTCTATTTCGCGCGTCTGCTGCCGCGCATCCAGACGCACGCGGCAGCGATGCGCAGCGGCAGCAGCAATCTGCTGGACATGCCCGACGCACAGTTCGGCTGAGTCCGCCGCACGTCGCCGCCCGCGCCGGAAGAGCGGCGGCCGCGCCATTCGGCAACGCAGCATGACCACTTCGACGACGGTGCTACGATGCCGGCGGGGATCGGCTGGATGATGCGTGCGCAAGGAAGGATCGGTCTGTGAAGCGGGCCGATGCCCCGGGGCGAAATCAAACGTATCGATAGGGGGTTCGCAATGGAGCAGTATCTTCCTCTCATCATCCAACTGATCGCCGGTGCGATCGGCGGCAATGCGGCGGGAGCCGCGGCGAAGAATGTCAGCCTGGGCGGCGCCGGCAACACCATCGCAGGCGCGATCGGCGGCGGCGTGCTGGGTCAGTTGCTGCAGGCGGTCCTGCCGATGCTGGCGGGCGCTGCCGGAGGCGGCCTCGATGTCGGCGCGATCGCCGGCAATCTCGTCGGCGGCGGCGTCGCCGGCGCGGTCGTGACGGCCATCGTCGGCCTGATCAAGAACAAGATGGCAGCCCGCTGACGGCCCGCGCATCGCGCGGGCGCACGCAAGCGCCCGCGCAAACCAAACCCATTGCCGTGGAAGCCGCCGCCGGTATGCATATCCGCCTCGCCCGCGCCGACGATGACGAATTCATCCTCGGCCTGATCGACCGTTTCGTCGACTTCGACCTGCCGCCCTGGCGCAAGCGCAGCGAATGCGCACAAGGCATCCGCAGCGATGTCGCCCGGCATCTGCGCGAGCAGCCGGCCGGTACGCACATCTTCGTCGCCGAGGACGAGGACGACGCCGCACTGCTCGGCTTCCTGCACCTGCAGACGACCGCGGACTATTTCACCCACGCGCAGAACTGCCACATCGCCGACCTGGCAGTGGCGCCGGAGCGCGAGGGCCAGGGGGTGGGCAGCGGTCTGCTGGCATTCGCCGAAGACTGGGCCCGGCGGCATCGCTGCCGCCATCTCACGCTGGCCGTGTTTCCCGGCAACGAACGCGCGCGCGCACTGTACGAACGCCACGGCTATGGCGTCGACGTGCTGCGCCTGGCGAAACCGCTGCGCTGAAACCGAAGGCGCTGAAGACGCGAGACTACGGGGCTGGGAGCGGCTGCCATGGGCAGCGACGCCCGCGAAGAACCCCCAACGCACGGGGCAACCCTCTCCGCACCGCCGAGAACGGAGAGGGTCGCCGAAGACACCGCGCGTTTCCGCTGCAGAGTCACCATGCCCTTGGGCCGCGCCCTGAACGGGAGCGACAAGACGGCGGATTAAATCCGCTCGTGATGCACGCCCGCCATAGGGGAATGCCCTAGCTAGGGTTGACCCGAGGTCGCGCTCGGGCGACCGCGTACGGTGTGTTAACCGAACGTCAACCTTTTAGTCTATGCTCCCGCGCCAAGTACGTGTTCGCTGCTGCAGCGGCCGGTCCGCTGCCTCAAACGGAGGCGCGATGCTTGCGGAAGTTCGAATGGCGGGTGATATCCACAGCACCCGCGTGCTGTCGCTGGATTCCACCGGACGCATCCTCGACTGGATGAGCTGGCAGGACGCCGTTTGCCTGTACGTGCGCGATGCAGTCGCCTGGACGCTCGGCGATCCCTGCCTGACGATCCACGGCGGCATGAACCGCCTGACCGGCGCGCAGAGCCTGATGCAGCTGCATCCGATCGTCGCCAGTTCCGGCCACGCGCGCCCCGCCGCGATCGATCCGGCGCCGGCGCTGACCAATGTCGCCTTGTTCGCACGCGACCGCATGCTGTGCCTGTACTGCGGCAACCATTTCCATCGCGGCGAACTGACCCGCGACCACGTGATCCCGGTATCCAAGGGCGGCCGCGACATCTGGGTCAACGTCGTCACCGCGTGCTGGTCGTGCAACGTCAGGAAGGGTAACCGCACGCCGCAGCAGGCCGGCATGCCGCTGCTCGCGGTGCCGTACCGGCCAAGCTGGGTCGAGCACCTGATCCTGTCGAACCGCAACATCCTCGCCGACCAGATGGAATTTCTGGTCAGCCACCTGCCGAAGGACCGGCGCATCGCCTGAACGAGACGCGAGGCGACCGGGCAAGCGCACGAACCGGCCACGCGGCGGGCCCGGACGGGCACCGTCCCGCCCCGGCGAAACCCGCCGGCAAGGCCGTTCATCCGGGCCGCCTGATGCGCCTGGCGGCAGCGTTCCTTGCCCCGCCGGCCTCGCAGGCCTGAAAATAGCCGGATGATCGACAGCAATCGCTATCCCCGCCTTTCCCGCATCGACTCCCCGGCCGACCTGCGCCGTTTCGCCGAAGCGGAACTGGCGGACATCGCGCGCGAGCTGCGCGCGTACCTGATCGAATCGGTGGCGACCTCGGGCGGCCATTTCGGCGCCAACCTCGGCGTCATCGAACTGACCGTGGCGCTGCACTACCTCTACAACACGCCAGACGATCGCCTCGTCTGGGATGTCGGCCACCAGTGCTATCCGCACAAGATCCTGACCGGCCGCCGCGACCGCATCACCTCGATCAAGAAGAAGGACGGCGTCGCGCCGTTCCCGAAGCGCGACGAAAGCGAATACGACACCTTCGGCGTCGGTCATTCCTCGACCTCGATCTCGGCCGCGCTCGGCATGGCGATCGCGGCGCAGGGCAAGAACGACCCGCGCAAGATCGTCGCGGTGATCGGCGACGGCGCGATGACCGCCGGCATGGCCTTCGAGGCGCTCAATCATGGCGGCGACGTCAACCCCGACATGCTGGTGATCCTCAACGACAACCAGATGTCGATCAGCGAGAACGTCGGCGCGATGACGAAGATGCTGGCGCGCCTGATGGCGAGCCGCACGCTGAACCGCATCCGCGAAGGCGGCAAGAAGATGATGAAGCGCGACGGCTTCTGGTGGCGCTTCGTCAAGCGCTGGGAAGAACACGCCAAGGGCATGTTCGTGCCGTCGACGCTGTTCGAGGAATTCGGCTTCCACTACACCGGCCCGATCGACGGCCACGACATTCCGCTGCTGGTGTCGACGCTGCGCATGCTGAAGGAACTGAAGGGTCCGCAGCTGCTGCACGTGATCACGACCAAGGGCAAGGGCTACGCGCCGGCCGAGCGCGAACAGATCGAATACCACGCCGTCGGGCCGTTCGATCCGCAGGCGGGCCTGGTCAAGAAAGCCGGCGCCGCGAAACCGACCTACACCGAGATCTTCGGCGACTGGCTGTGCGACATGGCGCGGATCGATCCGCGCCTGTACGGCATCACGCCGGCGATGCGCGAAGGGTCCGGCCTGGTGCGCTTCTCGAAGGAATACCCGGCGCGCTACTTCGACGTCAGCATTGCCGAGCAGCACGCGGTGACGCTCGCCGCGGGCATGGCCTGCGAGGGTGCGAAGCCGGTCGTCGCGATCTACTCGACCTTCCTGCAGCGCGCCTACGACCAGTTGATCCACGACGTGGCGCTGCAGGACCTGGACGTGCTGTTCGCGATCGATCGCGCCGGCCTGGTCGGTCCGGACGGCGCGACGCATGCCGGCAGCTTCGACCTGTCGTATCTGCGCTGCATTCCGAACATGATCGTGATGACGCCGGCCGACGAGGACGAGTGCCGCAGGATGCTCACCACCGGCTTCCTGCACCACGGCGCTGCGGCCGTACGCTACCCGCGCGGCAGCGGCAGCGGCGTCGCCGTATCGAAGGAGCTTGCCGCGCTGCCGGTCGGCAAGGCCGAATTGCGCCGGCGCGGTCGCGGCATCGCCCTGCTCGCATTCGGCGCGATGGTGGCGCCGTGCGCGAAAGTCGCCGAGGCGCTCGACGCGACCCTGGTCAACATGCGCTTCGTCAAACCGCTGGACGAGGCGCTCGTGCTCGAACTCGCACAGTCGCATGCGGCGCTGGTCACGATCGAAGACAACGCGATCGCCGGCGGCGCCGGCAGCGGCGTCGCCGAACTGCTGGCCGCGTGCGGCGTCAATACGCCCATGCTGCATCTGGGCCTTTCCGATCAATTCCTCGAACATGCCGCGCGCGAGGAACTGCTCGCCGGCGAAGGGCTCGATGCTGCCGGCATCGAAAGCGCCGTACGCAAGCGCTTCGGCAGCCTGCTTTCGGCGCCGGCCCTGCGCAGCGCCGGCTGATTCGCAAAAAAAAGCCCCGACACCATGCCGGGGCCAAGTTGCATGCCGAGCCATCCTGGCGGCCGTCCATGGCCGGTTCCTTCCAGCGTCGCTCCCTCGACGCAACACGCCGGTCTTTGATTGGAAGACCGGGGCGCGGCGCTCACGCGCGGCGCAGGGGGCGCATTGTCCGCTGCGAAAAACTCGCAGTCGCAGCGTGGAGAGAGAATGCCGCAGGCGATCGGCGCATTCCTTGTCGTGCTTCCGCCCGCAGGTGCGCGGCAATGCACGCAGCCACTGCGAACCCGGTCACACTTGCGCGGCGCCGGCATGCCGCGGACGACCGCCGGCCGCCAGAGTCAGCGCAATGCCGAGAGGTCTTCGCCGCCCGAGCAGACGACCACGTCGTCGAGATAGCCGCACCGCCCCAGATCGATGCCGCCGTGCAGCAGGTAGCTGCCGATATCGTCGCTGCTGCGATACAGATAGAGCACGCCGGCTTCGTCGTGATGCGCCAGCGCGTCGAGCCGTTCGCGCGTGCAGTCCTTGGTGAAGCGCGCGAGATAGGCGCTGTTGGTGGGTTTGTTCTGCTGCGCGGCGATCCAGTCGAATTCCAGCTCGCGGAACTTGCTGCCGGGTATCTCGCGGCCGAACAGGCCGCCGCACTCGAACGAGGGAAACTCGAAAATGCGCTGATGCGTTTCGATCAGCTGCGTCCACGCGGCCACATTGATCGAGGACGTCATCGTGCTCGCGCTGGCTGCGCGCACGCCGCGCTGCATCGGCCACGCATCGGCGACCTGCAGCAAGGCGGCGACGACGAGCACCAGCGTCGCGCGCTGCCCGTCATAACGGCGCACGACCGCCACGATCAGCGCAGCCAGCAGCGCATACACGGCCACCCAGACGAAGCGGCCCGAGCCGCGGAACTGCGAGAACAGATGCAGCAGCGCGTCCGGCAGCGGCAGGCGCACCAGCTCGCGCGAGCCGAGGCCGATGCGATGGGATATGGCGAAGGCGAGCAGCAGCAGCAACATCGCCAACAGCACGGCATGGCGGCGCGTATTCGCACGCCAGTCGCGCAGCGCCGGCAGCGCGAACGCGCAGAGCAGGAAAACGCCCGCGCCGAGGTACGCACCGCCTTCCCATTGATTGGTGCCCTCGATGACGGCCATCTCGGTGTGCAGCAGGCTGCCGCTCAAGGTCTGCGGAAACGGTACCCACGGCGACAGCAGGTTCATCGAATACAGGCCGTAGTCGCCGAAGTCGCTGCTCGCTGCGGCGAAGAATCCACCGACGCCCATCAGCAGCAGCGCGCCGGCACCGATGCCGCCGAAACGCAGCAGCGCGCCGCGCACGCCGTAGCGGCGTTCACGCCATTGATCGAGAATCGTCGCGGCGACGAGTGCGCCGCACATCGCCGCCAGATACGGATGCACGAACAGCACCAGCGGCGGCAAAGCGCACAACCCGATCCATTGACGCGGCGTCAAACCCGACCGCTTCGCGCGCAGATAGCCTTCGAGCGCGAGCAGGATCACGAACTGCCCCATCAGCGCGGTCTGGCCGAAGCGCAGGAAGACGATCGGCAGATAGCAGAACAGCACGATGCCGGCGAGATGCGCCATCCACCCGACCACGCCGAGCACGCGCAGCACGCGCGAAGCGGCGACGGCCTGCAATACCAGACAGAGCGCGACCCATAACCCGCTGTAGATCGGTGGCGCACTGCCCACCGGCCAGGCGATGCGGTAGAGCAGCTTGGCCGGCAGCGCGAACAGCGGCAGGCTGTCCGACAGCACCATGCTGCTGCCTTCCGGCGTGTGATAGGCCGAGGTGGCGAACAGCGGGAATTGCCAGGTGTCGCGCGCGTAGTAGAACCAGCCGATCTCGCCTTTGGCGACATCGCCGAACAGCACCTGCCAGTACGGCCCGCGGCCGAGCACGTAGTCGCCGGCGAGCGTCAGCGCGGCGAAGGCGAGGCCGCAGGCGAAGGCGAGCCAGGCAAGCCTTGCCCCGGCGTGGCGATGCGGCGTGTGCGCTTGCCCGAGTGCGACCGGCACCATGGCCGCCCTCCCCGATTGACTGCGTTGCGTCGAGTATAGATGTACAAATCGCTCAGGCGCCGCGCCTGCCGATGCTCACGCGCTCGTGTCCGCCGCGATCGCGAAAGGACGCGACCTCTTCATACGCCGACGCCAGCAGCAACGCGCGCACGCCGGCCGCCTGATCCCATCCATGTTCGAGCAGCAGCCAGCCGCGTGCGCGCAGATGTTCCGCCGCGCCGGCGACGATCGTGCGGATCGCATCGAGGCCGTCCGCGCCCGAGGCCAGCGCGGCGGCCGGCTCGAAGCGCAGATCGCCTTGGTCAAGATGAGCATCGGCAGCCGCGATGTATGGCGGATTCGATGCGATCAGATCGAAACGCCGTTCGCCGAGTGCCGCGTACCAGTCGCCGTGCGCAAACTCCACATTGGCAAGTTGCAGTCGATGGGCATTGGCGCGTGCGAGCGCGAGGGCCGCCGCGCTGGCATCGGTCGCGAGCACGCGTGCGCGCGGCCGCTCGTGCGCCAGCGCCAGTGCGATCGCGCCCGACCCGGTACCGAGATCGGCCACTTCGCAGTCCGTGCCGACGGGGATGCGGGCAAGCGCGAGTTCGACCAGCCGCTCGGTATCCGGCCGTGGAATCAGCACGTCCGGCGTGACCTCGAGATCGAGCGACCAGAACTCGCGCCGACCGGTCAGGTACGCGACCGGCTCGCCGCGCACGCGCGCGTCGACGAGTGCGTCGAAGCGCGCCGCCTGCTCATCGCCCAGGACGAATTCGGGCCAGGCGAACAGCCAGGTTCGACTGCGCCCGAGCACGTGCGCGAGCAGCAGCTCGGCCTCGAAGCGCGCCTCGTCGCCACCGAGGCGCGCGGCCGCCTGCGCGAGCAGTAGACGCACATCGCTCATAGGGAAGCGGGGGGCGGCGGTGCGCTCGGTACCTGTCCCTTCGGCACATCGACGATCGGCTTCGGCACGCTGCGCCAATAGCCGCCGCCGGTCCATGCGGCGAAACCGCTGCGCAGCCAGCCGACCAGTGCGCTCGCCAGCCACAGCGCCCAGGCGAGCATGGCGAGCTTGTAGATCCACGGCGGCAGAGTGAATGCCTGCGCGCGCGGCAGCGCGTCGGCGCTGCGATCGGAGAACCAGCGCAAGGCGTAGGCATTCGAGCCATTGCCGGCCACGTGCATGTCGGGCGAGCCGAGCAGTCCGTGCTGTACCGAGGCGAGCAGACATAGCATCGCCACGACCGTCAGCGCGGCGAGACCGAGCTGGGCCAGATTGAATATTCTGGCCGAGGCCAGCGGCCTGCGCGCGCGCCAGTCGAGCGCGAACAGCCACGCGGCGACGATGAGCAGCGCGACCCACGAGAACATCGAGAAGCCGAGTCCGAGCAGGATCCACTGCCACAGCTTCAGCGGCGTGCAGCGCGTGCGCGCCAGCGCGAAGGCGATCAGCAGCATCACCAGCAGTTCGCTCCAGTACAGCACGGCCGGACCATTGGCCGGTCCCCGCGTCGCCAGCAGCCAGCGATCCTGCGGCAGTTCGAGCGCGAGCGAAATATTCGCTGCCGGCAGGCCGAGTCCGATCGCCGGCGTGGCGGTCGCAAAGGCGGCGGGCGTGTTCTCGCGCAGGCGGATCTCGAAGCTCTGCGTGCCAGGAATCACCGGCAGGCTCAGCTTGCCGTCGCGCGGGCGCAGGTTCAATGCTGCGCCGTTGCGGGTGACGCCGAGCACTTCCGTGCCAGCGGGCAGCGCGATCACCTGCTCGCCACCCTGGCTCGCGCGCAGGGTCACGACCAGGGTCGAATTCGTCGCGCGCTGCCCGACCGCCTGCGTCAGGCGCACGCTGTCGATCGCGCGCGTCGCGCCCTGCGCCGCGGCCGGCCGCGTGATCTTCAGCGTCAGCGTTTCGCCGGGCAGCGGATAGAACTCGAAGTTGCGATAGTCGTGAGCTTCCCTCGGCGATCCCGACGCAACGCCGGGCACGCCGGAAAACTCGACATGCCAGGTCGGACTGACCAGCACGCGCCAGACTTCCGCACGATCGCTCAACGCGGGTGCGGTCAGGCTCAGCGTGTCGCCCTTGTCGAGCGTGGACTGCCATTCCGTCGACTGCGCGCCGTTGCCGATCGCCGCCGTCACATGGGCGTTCTCGACCTTCATGCCGGCGCTCGACACGTGTTCGCCAGCCATCAGCGGAACAGCCACCGTGAAGCCGCCCTCGTTCGGCGCGAGGCGCTGCACGGTCGTCTGTGCGGTCCAATCCAGGCCGAGATTGAGCGAACGCTGCACGCGCACGAACGGCGCGAACTGCTGCGCGGTATTCGCCGCCGGTGTATCGGTGGATGCGCGCGCACGCACCAGCGTCAAGGTCTCCGTGAGCAGACGGTCGTCGCCGATGCCGCTCGATTCCCAGCCGTCGCCGGCAAACTCCGCGCGCATCGGACGCAACGGAAACGCGAGCGCGACCTTGTCGGCAGCGGCGGCGAAGACGAGTTCGACGCGATGCACGCCACGCGGCAGCGCGATCCAGACCGCCTCGCCGTACCGTGCGATCGCGTCCGTCGCCACGCCGTCGACGCTGAGGCTGCGCAGGCCGAGCGCCTTCTCGTCGAACGGCAGCGGCAGCGCAACGCGTTCGGCTGCGTGCGCTTCGAGCGCGACGCGGATCTCGTCGGCATGCGCCGACACCGCGACCTTCGCAATCGTCGCGCATGCCGGTGCGCATTTCGGCGCTTTGGTCAGATGCGTACGCAACGCGTCGAGCAGAGTGTCGGGCGGGAACGTCTGCGCCTGCGCCGGCCGAACCGCGCCGAGCGATGCGGCGCCGAGTACCGCCATCAACAGGCCGGCCGCCGTCTGCGGAATCCTCGCGCGCAAGGCCGGCTGCAGCAGGCGCAGCAGCAGCCATGCGAGCAAGGCGACCAGCACGATGCGCAGCGGGCGCACCAGCCACGGCGGCGCGATCAGCAAGCGCACTTCCTGCGTCGGCAGCACCGGGCCGCTCCAGCTGAGTTCGTAGCGGCGGCCGAGATTCCAGCCGGGTTCGCCCGCGCCGGTCTGCACGACGGTCGATTCGCTGTAGTGATCGATGATGTCGAGGCGGCGGATATTCGAACCGGTCACGGTGATCGATTCGAGCTTGCCTTCGCTGTCAGCGACCGTTTTGCCCGTATCGCGCGCACGCTGCTTGAGCAGCCCGGCGGATGTTTCGGATGCCGCTTTGTCCGCCGGCTCCGCGGCCATCGGCGCAGGTGCTGCCGCCGGCGGCGGCGCGGGCACGCCTTTCGCATCCATCGCCTGCCGTTGCGCCTCGGGCGCCGCCGCGAAGTCTAAATGGCCGCGGCCGAAGCCAACGATCGGATAGCCGCCTTCGTTCTCCAGCTGCGGATGCAGGGCGTAGCGCAGCTGGGCGGCGACGAACGGCAGCGTCACCAGCACGAACAGCAGCAACGCTGCCCGCTTCAGCCATTCGGCGCCGATGGCGAGCCGTCCGCGCGGCAGCGCGCGCACGATCAATGCGAGCGCGATGGCGGCAAGC
>DASWPR010000455.1:0-1657 GCA_036398455.1 Dokdonella sp. | reverse complement strand
AAGATGCTCGCCGAGCGCGTCGCCAAGGAGGCAAAGACGCGCGCCGATGCGCTGTTCGCCGACCTCGGCAAGGGCCAGACCCTGGAGCAGCTCGCCAGCGCGGGCAAGTTCAAGGTCGATGAGCAGAAAGGCATCGGCCGCGACGCCGCGACGGTCGACAGTGCGCTGGTCAGGGCCGCGTTCGCGATGGCGCGTCCGCAGCCGGGCAAGCCGTCGAATCAACTGGTCGAGCTGGGCGGCGACAGTTATGCGCTGGTGCAGCTGGACAACGTCGTCGATGGCGACCCGTCCACGCTCGACGCGAAGACCAAGGACGCTGCGCGCAATACGCTGGCGCAGGGCATTGGTGCGGTGGTGTCGCGCGAGTTCATCGCGGCACTGCGCAAGGACACGAAGATCCAGAAGTCGCCGAACCGACTCGAGGAATAGCACGACGCATGGCCTGACCGCGGCGGGCGGTCAGGCTGCACCGATTGCCGCGGACGCGTCAGCGGCCATGCGCTCACGGCGCGGCTGGATCGAAGCCGTCGGCGAAGATGAGATCGGGCGTGGCCGGCTCGCCCACTTCGTACGCACCGATATCGGCGCGTCCGCCCACCACTCGCGAATGGCCGTCGCCGCGCTGGTCGGAGTCGAGTTCGAAATAGTTGTTGCCGGCGTCGATCGCGGGACTGTCCGCGGCGAGCGCATGCGTTCGCGTCGGACCGCCGTTGTCGGCGAGATCGAGCAGCAGCGGATCCCCGCGCAGCGTGTCGGCCGGCAGCGCGACCGTCGCGGTCGCCTCCATGATCAGGTTGTCGGCGCCATAGATCGCCAGCGATTCATCCGCATTCAGATCCGCTTGTGCCGGTGCGGCGTTGCTCGCGACGATGATGCTCTGCGCGTCGACCAGCACGTAGTCGCGGAAATGCACTCCACCACCGGAGACGGCTGCGGTGTTGCGTGCGATCGTGCTGCTGTGGAGTACGACGGAACCCAGGTAGGTTCTGAACAGCCCGCCCACCGAGACGCCGCCGCCGGCGTTGCCGGCCGCATTGCCCGAGACCGTGCTGTTGACGATCGCGAGCCGGCTGAACAGATGATCGTGACCGGCGATGAACAGGCCGCCGCCGAACGACGCGCTGGTGTTGCCGTCGATCGTCGAGGCCGTGATCGTCACGTCGGCGCGCGCGTTGACGCCGCCGCCGTAGCCGATCGAGTAGGGCGAGTACGTACCGGTGAAGGTGATCTGGTTGCCGCTGATCGTGCTGCGCGTGACCACCAGTTCGCCGACCGCGTTGGCGCCGCCGCCATACAGGTAGCCGTAGTAGTTGTTGGCGGTAGTGACGGTGTTGGCGGTGATCGTGCTGTCGATCAGGGTCAGGTTGGCGCGTGCGGCGACGCCGCCGCCGGCCGCGTAGGAAATCGCCGCAACGACGCAATCGGAAACACGGCTGCGCGTGATGTCGAGGTTGCCGTACGAACGCACGCAGCCGCCGTTGTAGTCGCCGCTCAGATAACCGTGGGTCACGGCGAGGTCGGAAATCGCGAGCGTGCCGATGCCGGTGTGCACGAAGATGCGGTCGGCATTCGCGCCATCGATGCTCAGCAGCGACTGCCCGGGCCCCTGGATGGCGAGATCGTCGACGGTGCTGTGGATCGCGCCCTGAGCCAGGGT
>DASWPR010000454.1:0-5313 GCA_036398455.1 Dokdonella sp. | reverse complement strand
CGAGCTCGCCGGCACCTTCAGCCGCGCGCCGTTCGCATTCCGCCACGACCTGTGCACGCACCCTCTGCTGCAGCTGCCGCGCATCATCGAGCTGTCGAAGGAGCTTCCGATCGAATGCGTCGAATACAACGCCGGCACCCTGGCCTTGAACCAGGACCCGACGCTGACCCCGCGCAGCGGCCTTTCGATCGAGGAAACCCTGCGCCGCATCGAGACGTGCAAGTCGTGGATGGTGCTGAAGAACGTGCAGGAGAACGCGACGTACCGCCGCCTCATCGACGAGTGCCTCGATCAGGTGCAGCCGGAGATCGAGCGCACCGATCCGGACATGAACCTGCGCAAGGCCTTCATCTTCGTGTCCTCGCCGGGTTCGGTGACGCCGTATCACGCCGATTTCGAATACAACTTCCTGCTGCAGGTGCGCGGCACCAAGTCGATCGCGGTGTTCGACGGCGACGACCGCGAGCTGCTCAGCGAAGCCTCGCGCGAGCGCATCATCTGCGGCGGCCAGCGCAACCTGCCCTACCGCGACGCGTTCATCGAAAAGGCACGCATTTTTCCGCTCGGGCCGGGCGACGGCGTGCACGTTCCGCTGTCCTCGCCGCACTGGGTGCGCGTCGGCGACGAGTTTTCGATTTCCCTCAGCATCACGTTCCAGTCGCGCCGCAGCGCGGCCATTCTCGCCGCGCATCGCGTCAATGCGCGCCTGCGCGCACTCGGGCTGACGCCGACCGAGGTCGGACGCTCGCCATCGATGGACGCGTTCAAGTTCACCGCGTATCGCGCGCTGCGAAAAGTGCTTGACGGCAGTGCGCGACTGCGCAAACAGTAGGGCGTGCGCAGACTGGGGAAAGCCGGCGCATGACGTACACGGCAGGCACTGGAATTTTCAACGGGACGCTACTGGGGCGGGAGCGGCGGGTCGCGGCGAGAAACGCGGCGCGCATCTTCCAGCGCGACACAAAATCATCGTGCGGGAAACACGCCGGAGACGCGGCACGCGGATACTGTGCGCCGCAGCGTCCGCGCGCGTGCGATGTTCCTGCTCGCGGGCCACGCTGAGACGACTCGTTGCGCGGGAGATCGTGGGGCCATGAGGGAACGGAAACCGACATCGATCGAGGTGCAGTGGATCCGCGCCGGGCGCGATCCACGGCTCGCGCTCGACTGGACCGAAATGGAATCGCGCGCCGAGACCTCGCCGTTCTCGTCGTGGGCGTGGGCGTCGACCTGGCTCGACCATATCCCGGCCGACTGCGAACCGCTGGTCTTCCGCGCGTCGGACGAAAGCGGACTGCTGGCGATGACATTGCTGGTGCGCTCGCCCGCGCGCAGCCTGCGGCGCCGGCTCGGCGGGCGCGTCCTGTACCTGCAGGAGACCGGTGATTCGAACATCGACCGGCTGACGCTCGAATACGGCGGCCTGCTGGCGCGGCGCGGTGACGAGGAGCGCGCCTACGCGGCCTTTTTCGCGGCGATCGCGAAGATGCGGCACTGGCGTGCGCTGCGCATCAATGCATCCACGCATACGAATCACGTGCTGGCCGCGCTGCCGCCGAACCTGCTCGCCTACTGCATGCAGCGCCGGCCTTCCTACCTGGTCGACCTCGATGCGCTGCGCAGCACGCAGCGCGGCTACATCGACAGCCTGGCGAGCGGCAACACGCGGCACAAGCTGCGCCGCACCCTGCGCGAGTACGGCGCACACGGCGAGGTGTGCATGGACGTCGCCGATACGCCCGGGCGCGCCCTCGCCTATCTCGACGAGCTGACGCGGCTGCATGAGAAATACTGGGAAAGCAAAGGACGCCGGGGTTCGTTCGGTGATCGCTTCTTCCAGGACTTCCATCGCGATTTCATCGGCCGCCACGCCGCATCCGGACTGGCGCAGCTGTCGTGCATCCGCGCGGGCGATCTCGTCGCAGGCTACTGCTATCACCTGGTGTGGAACCGCCGCGTGTACTACTACAACAGCGGGCTCAACTATGGCGCGCTACCGCGGCACGACCATCCGGGCTATCTGGCCCACGTGGCGGCGATCGACAACTATCTTGCGAAGGGCCTGTCGTCGTACGACTTCCTGGCCGGGGAGTCGACCTACAAGCGCGCACTCAGCACGCAGGCCCATACGATGGACTGGATCGCGATCAAGCCGCGCGGCTGGCAGCTGCTCGCCGATCACGCGCTGGCGCTGTTCGGCGCACGCAAACGTTCGGTGCAGGCGCTGACGCCACCCGGCGGCGTGGACTGGTTTGCGAAGACCGACGAGAGCGACGCCTAGCGCGTTCGCACACCGCGCGTGCCGCCGCAACGAGCGGCACGCGACCCGGCGAGCGAAGCGCCGCCGTCAGGAATCGTCCGCCTCGAACGCGCGTCCCTCGGCCTCGGCCTGCAATGCCGCGCGCCGGATCTTGCCGGTGTTCGTCTTCGGCAGCGCGTCGCGGAACTCGACCGTGCGCGGCACCATGAAATCCTCCAGGTGCGCGGCGCAGTGCGCCATCACGTCGCGCGGCGTCAGCTGCACGCCTTCCGCGAGCACCAGGATCGCCTTCAGCGACATGCCGAGGATCGGATCCGGCATGCCGACGATCGCCGCCTCGCGGATGCCCGGCAGCGCATACAGCACGTTCTCGATTTCCTTCGGGCTGACCTTCTCGCCGCGCGACTTCAGGATGTCGTCCTTGCGCCCGACGAAATAGAGATAGCCTTCCTCGTCCATGCGGAACAGGTCGCCGGTGTGCAGCACGCGCTCCCACGGATAGCGCCCCTGCTTGAGCACGCGCGCGGTCGCCTCGTCGTTGCGCCAGTAGCCTTGCATCACATGCCCGCCGCGCACGACGAGTTCGCCGACGACATTCGGCGCGACCGCCTGGCCGGCGTCGTCGGCGACCCACACTTCGGTATTCGGGATGGCGATGCCGACGCTGGTCGGACGCTGCGCCAGCTGCTCCGGCGGCAGGTAGGTGCAGCGCTTGGATTCGGTCATGCCGTACATCGAATACACGCGCGCCTGCGCAAACATCGCCTGCAGCCTGGCGATGTGCGCCGGCGGCAGCGCCGCTGCGGTGTTGGTCAGGTAGCGCACGCTGGCGGCCCAGGCCGGATCGAAATTCTTCAGCTGCACGATCAGCGCGGCCATCGTCGGCACCAGCGGGAAGCCGGTGACGCGTTCGGCCGCCAGCATCGGCAGGATTTTCTGCGGAAACGCGAACGACTTGCCGAGCAGCAGGGTCGAGCCCATCTTGACGCACATCAGCAACTGGTAGAGCCCGTAGTCGAACGCCAGCGGCAGCACGCTCAGCACGATGTCGTCGGGCGTGTTGCGCAGATACGTGGTGATCGACGTGGCCGCGTGCACCATGTTCTGGTGCGTCATCATCACGCCCTTCGGCTGGCCGGTGGACCCGGACGTGTAGACGAGCATGGCAAGGTCGATATCGATGCCGGGCGAGCGGCCGTCGGGCAGCGCCGGCGCGGTGCCGACGAAACCGGCGTAGTCCATCGTGCCCGCATCGGCGGCAGCGCCGACCACGACGATGCGCCGCACGCTCGGCGCCTGCGCCGCCGCGGCGCGCGCGGTGTCGAGCAGGCTCGCCTGCGTGACCAGCACTCTGGCCTCGCAGTTGTTCAGCACATAGGCGAGCTTGTCGGCCTTGGTCGTCGGATTGATGACGCTGAAGATGCCGCCGGCGCGCAAGGTGCCGAAGATGCCCGCCGCCGTCTCGAAGCGGTTGTCCAGAAACAGCACGCAGCGATCGCCGCGCTCGAAGCCCGCATGATGGACCAGCGCCGCCGCGAAGCGGTCGGCCGCCGCGTCGAACTCCGCATAGGTCGTGCGGCCTTCTTCGTGCACGATGGCCGCGCGGTCGCCGCGCAGCAGAGCGCTCTGGCGCAGGAATTCCTCGTAGCGCATCACGCTCCCCCGGCTGCCGCTTTGCGCTCGATGAAACGCACGATGCGCTCGATGCTGTCGAGGTTCTCGGGAACGACATCCTCGTCCGCGACGACGATCTCGAATTCCTGTTCGATCCAGGTGACCAGGGTCAGCACGCCGATGGAATCGATGATGCCCGATTCCAGCAGGCTCTGGTCGCTCGGTACGTCGGACGATGAAACCGGGAAATTTTCGCGAACGAAGGTCCGCACGCGCGCTTCGATAGATTCCATGTCGATCCGATACCTGGGTTTGATCAGGGGGTTGATCAGGATGTGCGTGTCAGTCTGGCGGGAGCGGCTGCGCGAGGGCGGACGCAAGATAGGGAACGCCTCCGGTGTGCCAGAAGACGATCCGGTCGTCGCGATCGATGCTGCCTTCCCTCGACATCGCGCACAGCGCAGCCAGTGCTTTTCCAGTATACACGGGCTCCATCAGCAGCCCTTCGCTGCGTGCCGCCAGCGCGATGGCCGCATCGGCGTCCTCCGTGCGCGCGCCGTAGCCGCCGCCGATGGCGCGATCGTCGACGTCCAGGCGTGCGAGCAGGCGGCCGATATCGTCGCCTTCGGGGTCTGCACCGGTGGCGCTGGCGAGCAGGCGCGTGATGATCGTGCGCAGCTCGCCGCTGCGTCGATCCGCACTGATCGAAAGCAGGCGTGCGGTGGTCAGATGACGCTCGAGCCCGAGGAGGAAACCGGCCGAGGTGGCACCGGAACCCGCGGCCGTGACGATCAGCGTCCGCCGCGGCGACGCCGGCACGCCTTGCGCCACCAGCTCGCCGATCGCCTGCGCATACGCCGCGAGATCCTCGTGACTGGCTGCTGGAATCACCACGGCGCGCTGTCCGGCCGCGGTCAGTTCGCGCAGTCGTCCGCGAATCGCCGCGTTCAACGTCCAGTGCGTGGCATCCGGCAGCGCGTGGATGCGCGCGCCGAAGAAGCGCCCGAAGCGTGCCGCAGGCGCCGCCTCCGTCGCATCGATGAACACCTCGCACGCGTGCCCGCTGACGGCGGCGAGGGCGGCGATGATGCGCACCTGATTCGACATCGCACCGCCGCTGAGCAGGAAGGTGTCGGCGCCGCTGGCGCGCAGGCGCTGCAGGAGCCCGGCGAGTTTGCGGCACTTGGTGCCGCCGCCGGCAAAGCCGATCAGGTCGTCGCGCTTCACACACAGCTCGGCGACGCCGAGGCTCGCCGCAAGCCGTGGCGCCGGCTGCAGCGGCGATGGCGGCACGCAGCCGAAATCCAGCGCTGCCAGACCGGCATCCACGGCCACGCCCGTCATGCCGCTGCGGGGGTTTCGGGGGCCTTCAGATTGCCGACCCGCCGCGCCGGATTGCCGGCGACCACCGTATACGGCGCCACGACACCGGACACGAC
>DASWPR010000453.1:0-2049 GCA_036398455.1 Dokdonella sp. | reverse complement strand
ATTCGCGTCGATGACCGACCGATTACACGCGTCCGACGACCGGCAGCGACGCACCGGTGATCGCGCTGGCGCGATCGGACAGCAGGAACACGATCACGTCGGCAATCTGCTCGGGCTTCACCCAGCGATCGAAATCGGCCTTCGGCATGTCGGCGCGATTCGGCGGCGTGTCGATGATGCTCGGCAGGATCGCATTGACCGTGATGCGCTGGTCCTTGAGTTCTTCCGCCAGCGCCTCGGTGAGGCGCGCGACGCCGGCCTTCGACGCGGCATACGCGCCCATGCCGGCGCCGGCCTTGGCTGCGGCGGCAGCGCCGATATTGACGATGCGGCCGCTGGCGTTCTTTGAAAGATGCGGCAGCGCGGCCTTGCACGCCGCGACGGCACTGCGCAGGTTGACGGTGTAGAGCAGGTCCCACGTGTCCGGGCTGCCGTCGGCCAGCGTTTCCCAGCGAAACGCACCGGCGATATTGATCAGCGCGTCGAGCCCGCCGAGTTTCGCCGCGACACTGTCCAGCGCAGAGGTGGCGCTGTCGGTATGGCCGAGGTCGATGCCGCCGAACAGCTGCGCAGCGCCGAGGTCGGTGCCGGCATGCGGCGTCTGTGAGCGGTCGATCGCGGCGACGGTGGCGCCGGCGGCCTGCAGCGTGCGCGCAACCGCGGCGCCGAGCGATCCGAATGCGCCGGTGACGGCGACGCGCTTGCCTTCCAGATCCTTTGCCATGGGGTGGTTCCTGTTGTCGTAGGGGAGGGGGCCGATTCTTGCAGAGTTCGGTGCGCGCGGCGGCATGGCCGTGTCGCCGCCGCCGGGTTTCAAGGATCGTCGCGCTTCACTCGACGGGCATGGCCCTGCCCGGAATTGCCTTCCGCGCTTTTTTTACGAATGAGCCGCCTTGACCACGCCGTGACCGGCCAGATACTCGACGATCTGCGTCGCCGCCGCTTCCGGATCGCTCGTGGCGGTGTCGATGTGCAGCTCCGGCGCGGCCGGTATTTCGTAGGGCGAATCGATGCCGGTGAAATTCTTCAATTCTCCCTTTCTAGCCTTCTTGTAGAGGCCTTTCGGGTCGCGCTGCTCGACCACGGCGAGCGGCGTGTCGACGAAGATCTCGACGAACTCGCCGGCCTCGACCATGTTGCGCGCGAGCAGGCGCTCCGAGCGGAACGGCGAGATGAAGGCGGTGATCACGATCAGGCCGGCATCGACCATGAGTCGCGCGACCTCGCCGATGCGGCGAATGTTTTCGACGCGGTCGGCGGCGGTGAAGCCGAGGTCCTTGCTGAGGCCGTGGCGCACGTTGTCGCCGTCGAGCAGATAGGTGCGCGCGCCGAGCGCGTGCAGCTGGCGCTCGACGATGTTGGCAATCGTCGACTTGCCGCTGCCGGAAAGACCGGTCAGCCAGAGCACGGCCGGGCGATGCCCGTTCTGGCGCACGCGCGCGGTCTTGTCGACCTCGACCGCCTGCCAGTGGATGTTCTGCGAACGGCGCAGTGCGAAATGCAGCATGCCGGCGCCGACCGTCTGGTTGCCGAGGCGGTCGATGACGATGAAGCTGCCCATGTCGCGGTTCTGCGCGTAGGGATCGAACGCGACCGCGCGGTCCAGCGTCAGCGTGACCACGCCGGTCTCGTTGAGCTGCAGTGTCTTGGCGGCGAGATGATCGAGCGTGTTGACGTCGACCAGGTACTTCGGCGGCCCGATCGACGCCGCGACCGTGGTCGCGCCCAGCTTGATCAGGTACGAACGCCCCGGCAGCAGCGGCTGCTCGGCCATCCAGACCAGATGCGCCTCGAACTGATCGGCAAGCCCGGCCGGATCGCCGGCGGCGCAGATCACGTCGCCGCGGCTGATGTCGATCTCGTCGGTCAGCGTCAGCGTGACCGACTGGCCGTTGACCGCTTCGGCGAGGTCGCCATCGAGCGTGACGATGCGCGCGACGCTCGACTGCCGCCCGGAGGGCAGCACGCGCACCGCATCGCCCGGCCGCACGCTGCCGCCGAGCAGGCGGCCGGAAAAGCCGCGGAATTCGTGGTCAGGCCGGTTCACCC
>DASWPR010000452.1:0-2953 GCA_036398455.1 Dokdonella sp. | reverse complement strand
GCGCCAGCGAACCGCCGACATTCGCAGCCAGCATCGCATCGACGCGCGACAGCGGATTGCGCAATGCGCCGCCGTCCTGCAAATCGTGGCTCACCAATTGCAAAGCCAGCCAGCGCTGCAGTCGGACCTGGTCGTCCGCGGACAGCGCGGACAATGTCCGCCGCGCCGCGCTGCGCAGTTGCGCCGTGCGGAAGGCACCGATGTTGGCGGTGCCTTCCGCAGCGGTTTCCTCGATCAGCGCAGCGAAGGCGCGTTGCGCAAAACGCAACGGCAGGCCCGCGTCGCTGCTCGCATTTTCCTGATTCTCGGCAAGGGCCGGCGTGGTCATCGGACGACTCCACGGCCGGCATAATCTTCGTGTGCGTTGTTCAGATGCAGAATAAGTGGACAAGGTTGCATGGCGTCGTTCCTAGCAAGACATGAGCCATAGCGGAAACGTCTCCGCGGACATCGCCCATGACTTTCATACTTCATCGCGCGCGGGCGTCCGCAACGATGTCCGACATGAACGAATGCTCCCGCCCTCGCCGCCCGGGTGCGGGGAGGGGGAGATTTCCCGGGCGGCGCGGCGAGAGACTTGAAACGAGGTGGCAAGCGCGCCCATTTACAGGGCGTAAAAGTTCCGGCGTGGGCACCCTCGCAGGGCGCATAATCCGAAGACCTGTTGCAGCGGCAACTCGCCGTGCAAAGGACACATTCGGGAGACCACCGCCGGTTCCATTCATGTACCGATGGGTATAGTATAATAAATGAACCGAGCAGTCCAGTAGCATGTGTGCCATGAGCCTAGCCATCGCCAAATCCTGCGGCCCCGGCCGTCCCAAGGACCTCGAGAAGCGCGCAGCGATTCTCGATGCCGCCAAGCGCCTGTTCCCGCGATCGGGCTTCGAAGGCACCAGCATGGATGCCATCGCCAACGAGGCGGGCGTCTCCAAGCTGACCGTCTACAGCCACTTCACCGACAAGGAAACGCTGTTTTTCTCGGCGATCCGCGAGCGCTGCGAACAGCAGATGCCATCGACGCTGTTCGATGTCGACGTGAAAGGGCCGGTGCGTGGGCAGCTGGAAGCAATCGCGCGCGCATTCTTCGCGCTGGTGACGGCGCCCGAATCGATCGCGCTGCACCGCTTGCTGACGTCGGGAACCGGCAGCGCCACCAAGCTGACCCAGCTGTTCTGGGATGCCGGCCCGCAGCTGGTGCAGGTCGGTTTCCAGCAGTTCCTGCGCAAGGAAGTGGAAGCGGGGCAACTGGAAATCGTCGACCTTGCGCGCGCCGCCTCGCAGTTCTTTGCGCTGCTGAAGGGCGAGCTGCATGCACGCCTGCTGTGCGGATGCTCCACGCCGATGTCCGAGCGCGATGCCGAATCGCACGTGCGCGCGACGGTGGAGTTCTTCCTGCGGGCGTATTCGCCGTGCCCCGGACGCGTGGCGACGGTCGATCTTTAGCGCGCGGCAGGCGTCCGACTGAAACTCAGCGCGAGGGTGCGTCGGTTCGCGTCATCCACTCGCGCAGCACGGCCAGATCGCCGGCGCTGATATCGATGAAGCGGAAGCCCGCCCAGGTGCGGCCCTGCATGTTGGTGCGTTCGCTCCACAGCTCGTGGGCGCCGACTTCGATCGGGCGCAGCTGCCCATGACCATCCGGCAGATGGAAAACGAACTGGTAGAGCGCGTCGTCGACGATCGGCGTGGTCGCCACCAGCATCATGCCTTCGAGTGAAATGTTGCTCAGCTGACCGACGACGTTGCCGGTCATTGCATCGCTGACCTGCAGGATGACGTCCAGGCGTTTGCGTGGGCCGCGACGCTTTTCGATCATGGTGCGTGCTCCCGGTTCATGCGGTCGCTTCCTGCGTGCCGCCGAGGCGCAGCGTGTCGACGATCGCCTTCCACGCGCGGTCGATCAGCGAGGATTCCGTCGCCACCACCATGCGCGCCTGGCCGCGGACCATGTCGCGCGCGAGCTGTTCGAGCGTGCGGTCTTCGCTGCGCACCCCGCGCTGGTTGACGAACAGGCAGCGTCCGGTGACGGTGGAGAACCAGGCCAGCTTGCGGCGTACCAGAGCGCCTTGCTGGTTCTGCACGAAATCGAACCAGGTGCCGAACGGAATCGTGCGCATGCTGTCGAGCATCGCCCTTTCCTCGGCGCTGAGGACAGCGGGCGGTGTCGGTTCGGGGGGCGGAGCGGCGGCTTTCTCGCCGCCGAGCCGCGTCTTGTCCTTGAGCAGGTGGTCGACCTGCTCGGCCTGCTGGGCCACGGCGGCGTCGGGCGTGCCCGGCTTTGCGAACACGCCGTTGATCACGCCTTCGATGTCGTCGGTATGCAGGCCGACCTGGCGCAGGCCGGTATCCAGTTCCTGCCGCAGCGTCGGGTCGGTTGCCGCGGAAGTGGCCGCGTCGTGCCGCGCCAGCTTGATCGCGACGCTGAGGCGTCGCTTGAATTCGACACCGTCGGCGCCGTGCCGCAGCGCGCTCAGCGCGAGTGCGTCGGTCCATGCCTGTTCGAGCAGCGCGCGCACCAGCGGCGTCGGCGCGCCGCCCTGGATCACGCGCGTGATGGCCGCGCGCGCGGTCTCGCGTGCGACGTCCAGCTTGTCGCGGCCCTTCGCCGCATCGATATGCCGGCGCTCGGCGACTTCGGCGCGGCGCGCCAGCAGTTCCATGTGCTTGCCGAGATCGTCGAGCAGGTTCTCGAAGACCGACAGGTCGCCGTCGAAATCGTCGCCGACGTTGTCGACGACGAGCTGCATCTTGCGCGACAGGTCCGCATCCGAATCGGACTCGTCGAACCAGCGTGCGCCGGTTTCGGCAATCGTGTTGAGCAGCTCGCGGGCCGGATGGTTGCGCCGCGTGAAGAAGGTCTTGTCGCCGAGTGCGACGCGCAGTACCGGAACGCGCAACCGGCTCAGCAGGGAACGCGCGCCGCTGCCTTCGCGCACATTGGTGGTTATGT
>DASWPR010000451.1:0-8763 GCA_036398455.1 Dokdonella sp. | reverse complement strand
TCTCGCGCGCGTCGACGTGCAGGGCGGCGAGACCGCCGAAATCCATGTCGAAGCCGATCCGCACCGGCTCGCCTTGCGGGGGCTCGCGTTGTCCGACCTTGCAGCGGCGCTGGCGCAGGCGAACGTACTGCAGGCCGTCGGCCGCGCACAGGACCACGACAAACTCTACCTGGTCATCGCCCATCATCCGCTGCAGACGCTGGAGGCGATCCGCAACGTCGTCGTGAAAAGCGATTCGTCCGGCCTCGTCCAGCTCGGCGATGTCGCCGATGTACGCGACGGCTATCTGCCGCAGTGGATCAAGGTCGCCGAGGACGGCCGGCCGACCGTGCTGTTCAATGTCTACGAACAGCCGGACGGCAACGCGGTGCGGATCGCCGCCGACGTGCGTGCGCGCCTGGCCAGCCTGAAGTTGCCAGCCGGCGTCACGCTGAAGAACTGGTACGACCAGAGCGAACTCGTGCTCGAATCGGCGGCGAGCGTGCGCGATGCCGTCGTCATCGGCCTGCTGCTCGCCGCACTCGTCATCTACGTGTTTCTGCGCAACGCACGCATCACGTTGATCGCCATCCTCGTGGTGCCGGCGACGCTGGCGACGACGGTGCTGCTGCTGCATCTGCTCGGCATGAGCTTCAACATCATGACGCTGGGCGGTATCGCCGCTGCGGTCGGCCTGGTCATCGACGACGTCATCGTGATGATCGAGCATATTGCGCGGCGCGCAGGCGCTGCTCGCGCGGACGGCCACGGCGGCGTCGGCGCCGACGGCGTGCTGCCGGCCGCACGCGAGTTCATGCGGCCGCTGACGGGATCGAGCCTGGCGACGCTGATCGTGTTCATCCCGCTGAGTTTCCTCAGCGGCGTCACCGGCGCGTTCTCGAAGGCCTTGTCGGTGACGATGGCGTGCGCATTGGGCGTGTCCTACCTGATGACCGCGCTGGTCGTGCCGATCCTCGCGCGCCGCCTGATCGACTTCAGCCGCTGGCACGATCCGGCCGCCGATCGGCGCAGCCGCCTGCTGCAAGGTCATGCGCGCCTGCTCGACGGCCTCCTGCGGCGCCCCTGGCTGCTCGCCGCGACGGCAGTGCCGCTGCTCGTACTCGGAGCCGTCGCGTATCAGCGCGTGGCGACGGGCTTCATGCCGGCGGTCGACGAAAGCGGCTTCGTGATGGACTACTACACCCTGCCCGGCACCTCGCTGGCGGAAAGCGCGCGCCAGGTCGGCGAGGTCGAGGCGATCCTGCATGCGACCCCCGAGGTGGATACCTTTTCACGCCGCCTGGGCAGCGGCCTCGGCGGCGATCTCGGCCAGTCCCATCACGGCGATTTCTTCGTGCGCCTGAAACCGGATCACGCGCGCGGCACCGACGCGATCATGAGCGATGTGCGCGAACGCATCGCCGCGAACGTGCCCGGTGTCGATATCGAAACCGCACAGTTGATGGAAGACCTGATCGGCGATCTCACGGCGGTGCCGCAGCCGATCGAGATCAAGCTGTACGCCGCCGATCCGGCGCTGCTCGCGGCGCAGGCAACACGCGTCGCCGAGGCGATCGGCCGGATCGACGGCGTGGTCGAGGTGAAGAGCGGCGTGCGCCTTGCCGGCGATGCGCTCGATCTCGATATCGATCCGGTCAAGGCCGCATTCGAAGCGATGGGACCGGATGCGATCAGCCAGGCCGTGCAGGTTGCACTGGCGGGCGTGGTCGCGACCGAGTTGCCGCTGGCGACGAAAAGCGTCGGCGTGCGCGTATCGATGCCGGGTGCGAGTGGGCAATTGCGCATTGCGCAGCTCGAACAGTTGCCGATCCGCGCGCCGGACGGACACGTTTTCCCGCTGCGCCGCGTGGCGACGATCACGGCGGTCAGCGGGCAGCCGCAGATTTCGCGCGAGAACCTGCAGCCGATGGTCGCAGTGACCGCGCGCATCGATGGCCGCGGCATCGGTGCCGCGATTGCCGATGTCGATGCCGCGCTCGCGCAACCCGGTCTGCTCGGCGCCGGCGTGCGCTATGAGTTCGGCGGGCTGTACCAGCAGCAGCAGATCGCGTTCGCCGGCCTGGCCAAGGTGTTCGCGGCGGCGCTGATCGCCGAATTCGTGCTGCTGCTGTTCCTCTACGAGAGCCTCGTGCTGCCGCTGCTGATCATGGCTTGCGCGCTGTTCTCCAGCGTCGCCGTCTTCATCGCGTTGTGGGTGACCGGCGTCGATCTCAACATCACCGCACTCATGGGCATGACGATGATCATCGGCATCGGTACCGAGATGGCGATCTTCTACGTCTCGGAATACACCGAGCTGGCTCGGCAAATGGATGCACGCGCCGCCGTGCGCGCGGCCAGCCAGGACCGCCTGCGCCCGATCAGCATGACGACACTGGCGGCGATATTGACGCTGCTGCCGTTGGCGCTGGCGCTCGGCCAGGGCGCCGGCATCCAGCAGCCTCTCGCGATCGCGATCATCGCCGGCCTGCTGCTGCAGTACCCGTTGGTGCTGATCGCGCTGCCGGTGCTGATCGGCCTGACGCTGCCCCGATCGACTCGCTCCACCTAGCCGCTGCCGCCGCGCGAAGATCGTGCGATCGGCGCTTCTCCTCCGCTCATCCGATGGATTCCAGCCATGAAAACAGTGATCTGTGCCCTGCTCCTGAGCCTTGCGCTCGCGCATTCGACGGGCCATGCCGCGAGCGGCAGCGACGCAGCGCGGACCTACCGCGTGCTGCAACGCATCCCGCTCGGCGAGCCGGGCGGATGGGACTATCTCTCCATCGATGAACACCACCATCGCCTGTTCATCAGTCGCTCGGACCGCGTGATGGTGGTGAGCACGACGGATGGAAAAGTGCTCGGCACGATCGCGGACACGCAGGGCGTCCATGCCATTGCATTGGTCCCGCAGCTCGACCGCGGCTTCACCAGCAATGGCCGCGCCAACACGCTGACGGAATTCGATCTGAAGACGCTGAAGGTCCTGCGCACGATTCCAGCCGGCGGGGAAAATCCGGATGCGCTGTTGTACGACGCGCACTCAGGGCATCTGTTCGCATTCAACGGCCGCAGCCACGACATCAGCGTCATCGATCCGCGCGCGGGCACCGTCGTCGCGACGATTCCCGCCGGCGGCAAACCCGAATTCGCGGTAAGCGACGGTCATGGACATGTGTTCGTGAACATCGAGGACACCGCCGAACTCGAGCGGCTCTCGTCGAACACGAACCAGGTCGAGGCGACCTGGAAACTGGAGGCGTGCGAGGAGCCGAGCGGCCTCGCATTCGATGGCGCGCACCAGCGCCTCTTTTCGGTCTGCCAGAACGGACAGATGGCGGTGACCGACGCCGTAACGGGCCGCCATGTCGCCAGCGTCCCGATCGGCCAGGGGCCGGATGCGGCGGTGTTCGACGCACGCCGCCAACTGGTCTTCAGCTCGAACGGCGAGGACGGCAGCCTGACCGTCATCCGGCAGGACGCGCCCGACCGCTATCGCGTGCTCGCGAACGTGCCGACCCAGAAGAGCGCGCGCACGATGGTGCTCGACGGCAGCAGTCATCGCCTCTACGAAGTGGCCGCGCAATTCGGACCAGCGCCGGCGCCGACACAGGAGCAGCCGCACCCGCGCGCGCCGGTGCTCGATGGCAGCTTTACGGTGCTTGCCATTGGGACGAAGTAAGGAGGAAGGCGCGTTCCGATAGCGGGCGACCCCTCAGGCAATGCAATCACCAGCCCAAAGCGTGGCCTGCTATGTGATTGTTTCTGTTTATTTTATGCCCTCAATACGATAAGCGGACCCGCATTTTCGCGGAGCTGACCGGCGACCGGAGCACGCTCCGCTTGATGCGGAGCGGAACGGACGGGATCGGCTCTTCGAACTCGCAGGGGCATGCGCGCGGCGGCGGCGTCTGCATCGACGCAGATCGGAAATCACGGACGTCCAAGCCGAGGCGCCCCGGCGGTACCAGGGGCATCGACACGACGGAGGGCCGCGCGCGTCCGCGAGGCGGAGTGTTTACGTTTGCCTTGTCCGCCACGCCGCACGATGCCCATTCCACATGCCGGGTATTACGGATAGGCTTCCATCGGGATGCGACGAGGGGGCCTGGATGTCATCCGGTGAGGAGCGGGCTGGGCTTGAGGTGTCACCGGACGCCGATATCGTTGCCCGCATTGCGGCAGGCGACCGCTTGGCCGAAGCCGAATTCGTACGCAAATACGAACGTGGCGTTCACGTGCTCGTGCGCCGCCACTGCCGCCCCAACGATCCGGTCGCGCAGGACCTGGCGCAGGAGGTCCTGGCGAGGGTGCTGGAGCGCCTGCGTGCCGGCGCAATTCGAGATGCAGCCTCCCTGCCGGCCTATGTTCGCAGCACCATCGTGTATACGACGAATGCCGAGTATCGCAGCCGGCGGACGGCCGAGCCCGCGTCGCTTCTCGACGAATTGGCGAGCGACGACAACCCCGTCGAACGCGTGTCCTCGCACGAGCTGAGCCATGTCCTGAAGAGCCTGCTGGCTCAATTGCCGGTCGCCCGCGATCGCGAGATCCTGGTCCGCTTCTATCTCGACGAGCAGGACAAAGACGATGTCTGCCGCCAGCTCAAGATCGACGCATCGCACTTCCACCGTGTCGTTTTCCGCGCACGCGAGCGCTTCCGCGAACTGCTGCAGCGGTCCGGCATCGAGAGCACGCCATGAGACAAGTGACCTGCCGGCCGCTCCTTCAGGAACGAGGGAAGCTCGCGGGAATGCGAGGAGGTCGTGGTGATCCCTGATACCTTGCCGGCACGGATGGCGGACTGGCTCGAGAGCGCCTGGCTGGCGCGCTATCTCGAGCGCAGGCTTTCGGCCGAAGAAACCGCCGGGTTCGAGGCGTATGCGCTCGACAAACCCGGGCTGCTGGAGCTCATCGACTCCGACACGCGGCTGCGCGACGCACTGGCAGCGGAGCGACCCGGCGCGATGTCGTCCGAGCCGGTCTCAGGCTCGATTCCTGCCGCTTCGCCGGCACGCGACCCGATACCCGGCTCGACACCCGGTCCCCGGCGTCGCCATCTGTCGCAGCCGCTGGCGCTGGCGGCTTCCTTGCTGCTCGCCGTGACGGGCGGCTGGTTCGCCGGCAGATCGCTGCTGCACGACGGCGCCGTGCCGGCAGTCATCGCCAACCCCGATCCTTTCGTTGTCGAAACCATGCGGGGGGACGACCCTTCGACGGTCCGTCATCCAGCCGGCGACTCCCCGTATGTGCTCATCGAAGCAGCCGTGCCCGGCGGTGCCCAGGACATTTCCCTGGCAGTCGGCCCGGCGCGAATCGCGCTGCGCATCGCCGACGATGGCCTGGCGCGCGCGCTGGTCAGCAGGACGGCTTTCGCGCAACCGGATGGCGTGGTACTGGAGTACCGCATGAACGGTGCGACCGAACGTAAGACGCTCGCGCTCGCGTCGCCGCGTACGAACCCGTAGACGTCCGCAGGAAGCTGCCGCAGCCGCAGCGCATAGCGAATGCAAGCGACACAGGGGATTGCGACCGATGCTCCAAGGTTTGGCGGCTGGTTCGATCGTGATCCTGATGGGCGGAGCATTCGCCCATGCGGCCGCGCCTGCGCAATCGGCTCAGTCTCATGTGCTGCTGAAGCCCGGCCAGGAAATCGATCTGCCGCTTCGATCGAAAGCGACGCTGACGCTCGGCTTCGCGGAGTGCGCAACGCGCTACATGGAGGTCGAGGTCAGCGAACGCGGATTCGATGTCTCCGTCGAACTGGAAGGCGCAGGCGACAAGCCCTTGAACACGAACGACATGGGCATTCCGCGCCATGGCGTCCACCGCCTCGCCTTCGCCGTCGATCGCTGTGACGCGCTGCACCTGGCGATCACGACGGACAGCCTCGAGCAATCCGGCGGCACGGTGCACGTGTCCGTCGCGCGCGTTTGGCCGGACCTGCCTGCGGACAACCCGGATCTGGCCTTGGCCCTGCGTGAAACGGCCGCCGTGCAAGATCGGGACGGCGGCGAAGAGCAGACGCGCGAACTCGCCGGCCGATGGGAGAGTCTCGCCACCGAATGGGAGCAGCGCGACCATGCATCGCGCGGCGCGGAAGCCTGGTTCCGTGCCGGCACGCTGCGCGCCCGGGCGAACCAGCGACTGCTGGCCGAACCGGATTTCGAACATGCCGTCGCCGCCGCGACGAAAGCAGACGCACACCGGTTGACCGCTTGGGCGTGGAACGATCTGGGCATGAACTACTGGCACCAGGGAGAGAGCCGGCGCGCCGACCTGCCGCTGCAGAATGCGCAGCGGGAATCGGCGAAAGTCGACGACCCTCTCCTCAGCGCCATCGTGCTCAACAACCTCTGCCTGACACAGAACCTGCGCGACGATATCGCCGAAGCAAAGCGCTGCTACCGACGCGCCCTGAAGCTGTCGCTCGCGACACGGGATTCCCGCCGGATTGCCACCGCGCTGAACAATCTTGGCGGTGCTTCGTGGCTCGACGGCGATGTGGAGGCCGCCTCCTCGTTGTTTCAAAAGTCGCTGAAAATCCGCAACGCGATCGGGGACCGGCATGGGAAAGCCGACTCGACGCTGAATCTCGGCCTGATCCGTCTCGCCGAAGGCCATCCCGGCGAAGCCGTGCAGAACTTCCAGGACGCGCTTGCCGACTACCGTCAAACCGGCGACCTGAGAATGCAAGGCTCCGCGACGCTGCAGCTCGGCAGGGCGGAAGCATTGCTCGGCAGATCGGCAGACGCACTCGCACTGCTCGAACAGGCCGCGCAGATCTTCGAGCAGACGCACAGCAACGACCTGATGCTCGGCGCACTCATCAGCCTCGCCAGCCTGCAGGTTTTTCCCGACCAGCGCAGGAAAACGCTCGATCGTGCCCGCGCCATCGCGGCGATCGACGCGGTACCGTACGACGTGGCCGACGTCGAGCTCGCGTGGGCGCACGAACGTCTCGCATCCGGCGATGCGGCCGCGGCGGCGCCGGCGATCGATCGCGCGGCCGAACTCGCCGAGCGCATCGACAGCGGGCCGATGAAAATCCAGGCTACTTTGGAGCGCGCGCGGCTGGCGCTGGCACGCAACGACGCCGTTGCTGTGCAGCGACTGATCGAACCGCTGCTCGGCGCCACGCGCCAACGGCTGCCGCCGATGGATCTCTCCGACGCGCTCGGCCTGGCTGCGAAGGCCGCGGTCGTCGCAAAAGACGATAGCCGCGCCGATGTGCTGCTGGGCGAAGCCGAGAGCACGATCGAAGCCGTTCGAACCCGCATCGTCGACCCGGAAACGCGTGCGCGCTTCCTGGCCACACGCAAAGCCCTGCTGGGCGATCACATCGACCTATTGATGCGATTGAGCCTGGCGCCATCCGGCACGGCATCCGCCGATCGCGCCTTCGCGCTCAGCGACCGCATGCGCGCGCAGAGCCTCCTGGAAGAAATACAGGCGAGCAGGGACAGCGAGAAGGCCGCGCATGATCCGCGCATCGCCAGGATCAACAGCCTGTCTCTCGCCAGGGTGCGCCTGCACGGCGAAGACAAGGCGAAGCTGGACGAAGTCGATCGGCACATCGCCGATCTCGAAAGAGACTTGGCGCTCGGCCGGCTGACGCGGAAAGAGGCGGCGCCGCGTTCCCGCGCAATAGCCGTCGACATCGACGCGGTGCGCCGACAACTCGATTCCGATACCTCGGTCCTGTATTTCTCGATCGGCCAGCACGGTGCATATGCCTGGCTGTTGAGCTCGCAGGCACAGCGCATTTTCTACCTCGGCGACCCCGCAGCCATCGATGCGTCGGCGCGACGCATATCCGAAGCGATCAGGAACGCATCGGATGCGGGCTTGCAAGACGCGCTGGCCGACACCGGCCGGCTGCTCGCGGCGCCGCTTGCTGCCGTTCGCGAGCATTCCCGACTCGTCGTGATACCGGACGGCGCGCTGCATTTCGTGCCTTTCGCAGCACTGCCCTATCGCGACGCCGGCGCGGTGTTGATCGATGCGGCCGAGCTCAGCATCGTGCCGTCGGCAGCCTTGTTCCTGAAGGCGCAGGAACGCACTTTTGGCGGCGTGGAACGCATGCTGCTGGTGGCCGACCCGGTCTTTCGATCAGACGACGCCCGCCTTGCGCGGGACAGCGCGCTCGCCAGCACTCTGCCCCAGGGCAAACCCGAGGTCGTCCGCTCGACCGGACTCGATCGTCTCTATGGCAGTGCACTGGAGATCGAAAGGATCGCCGGGGTTGCGCCGCCCAACATCGGGCTCACCAGACTCAGCGGATTCGACGCCAGCCGCGAACGCGTTCTCGCCGCACTCGACGATCCCCATTCGATCGTCCACTTTGCGACGCACGGCCTGGTCGACGCCAACTATCCCGACGCGAGCGGGCTGGTGCTGTCCCTGTTCACGCCCTCCGGCGCGCCGTCCGACGGCTTCGTCGGCATGAGCGAGATCGTGAGCCACAGGTTGTCGGCGCACCTGGTCGTACTCAGCGCATGCCGCACAGCCGCCGGACCGGAGATACCTGGCGAAGGCCCCTGGGGGCTGACCCAGGCATTCTTGATTGCCGGCGCGGGAACAGTCGTCTCCAGCCTGTGGGAAGTCCCCGATCAGGCGACCGTCGAGCTGATGGCCGAATTCTATCGCTCGTTGTTCGACGGCAATCCGGCGACCTTCGCCTTGCGTGCCGCGCAGCAGCACCTCCGGTCGTCGGTGCGTTTCCGCGCGCCGCGTTACTGGGCGGCATTTCGCGCGACGGGGGCGCTTCGTTGATGAGAC
>DASWPR010000450.1:0-12639 GCA_036398455.1 Dokdonella sp. | reverse complement strand
GTCGGCACGCTGCCGAGCGGCGGCGCGGTCGTCGTCATGATCGTAGTCACGGCGCCCGCGTCGGCCGGCACGCTGACCAACGTCGCGACGGTCGCGCCGCCGGCAGGCGTCGTCGATCCGAACACCGGCAACAACGCGTCGAGCGTCGACACGCAAATCATCGTCGGCGCGACGGCGGCCAATCTCTCGGTGGTCAAGACCGGTCCCGCATCCGCGCTCGCCGGCGGCCAGATCGCGTACACGATCGTCGTGACGAACCAGGGTCCCGATACGGCGCTCGCGGCGACGCTGGCCGATCCGACGCCGGTGGACCTGACGTTCGTCTCCGCGTCGGCGCCGTGTGCCGGCGGCTTCCCTTGCGCGCTCGGCGATCTTGCCTCCGGCGCGAGTATCACGATCGACGCGACCTTCGCCGTCGCCGCGAACGCGAGCGGCTCGGTCGTCAACAGCGCGAACGTCGGCTCGTCGACTCCCGATCCCGACCCGAGCGACAACCAGAGCACGGTGACGACGCCGATCGCCGTGGTTCCGCGCTCGGCCGACCTTCGCATCCAGAAGAGCGGACCTGCGACGATCGCCGCCGGCGATACGATCGTCTACACGCTGGTCGTGTCGAACCTCGGACCGGATGCCGTGCCCGACGCACTGGTCACCGATCCGACGCCGAGCGGCCTCACCTTCCAGGCCGCCTCGGCGCCGTGCACGAGCGGCTTCCCCTGCGCGCTCGGTGCGCTCGGCGCCGGATCATCGGTCACGTTCACGGCGACCTATGTCGTGGCGTCCGATGTCGAAGGCGGTCAGATCGTCAATGTCGCCAGCGTGAACTCCTCGACGCCGGACCCGACGCCGAACGACAACACCAGCACCATCGCAGTCAGGGTGACGGGTGGCGGCGCGCCTGCAGCGATCGCCACGCCGGTCGATTCGCGTTGGGCGCTGATTGCGATGGCGCTCTTGCTCGCACTACTGAGCGTACGACCCGCGCTGAAGATCACGCGACGTCGCTGATCGTCCTTGCCGGCTTTCGAAGGCGAAAGCCGGCACCCACGCACTCGGCATGGGGAGTCTGAGGGCCTGAGACTGATCCGGGCGAGGGATGAATTCAGTCAGCCTTAGGATCGAGGCCGCGTCGGCGCCGGGCAATGCGCAGAACGCGCTCCGGTTCATCGGGGAAGACCTCGGCCGGCGTCTGACCATCGAGCAGCGCATCGGGGGCGAAAAGCCAGAGCGCCGCATCCCGGTTTGAACCGTTGGCATCTCGCGGCAGCAGCTCTATCAGTGACGGCGTTTCCGACCGAGGCCGCCCAGTGTTGTCAAATTGGAATCTTGGGTAGCGATAGGCGTTTCCGTCCCAGACGGCAAAGATGTGCCTACTTTTGCGGCCATGTGTCGCTACTGCCTTGGAATCCGCTACGTCCAACCCTGACAGCGCGCGGCCGACCGCGGAGCTATCGAGAAACCGTTCGCCATCGCTGAGCAGATCGGCAAGAAACTTCTTAACGAACTCAGTGGCTTCGCGCGATTGGGGCGGTGGCGGCTCGATCCGCTGCGCCCGCTGCCCGTTCTCGTTTGCGCCTGGCATGCCCTCACCCACGAAATGGACGGCGAGGGGCGAGCCTATCGCGGTGTGGATCGCCTGTCACCGGGAGCTTGGAGCCCACTGAGGAAAATCCTTAGAGATGTCAGAGGCGCCAGGTGGCCGAGTTTCATCCCCTAGATCGGTAAAATCATCCCAAATATCGTTAAAAAGGACGAAATAATTATAAAAACATCAATCTTTCGGCAGATCGGCCGGGGCCAGATTCACCGTGATTCTGCGCTGCGGATATTCCAGTTGCGCATTGAGGATGGCCGCGCGCACGCGGTCGCGCGCTTCCTTCACCGCAGCTTCCGGCAGGCCGACGATCGCGGTGCCGGGCAGTCCGCCCGACAGGTGCACTTCGCAGGCGACCAGCGGCGCGGCGATGCCGTCCTGCGCGCGGCTGTAGACGACGGCGAGGCTCATCGGCCCGCGCAGTAAAAAGAGCCCGCTGCCCCCGCCTTGGGGTGAGCTGCGCAGGGCAGCAGGCGTCCCGGGAAATCATCCGATCGATCCATGATCATCGCGCTGTCTCGGTGGCGTAGGCGCGCCCGACCATCGCCGCTGTGGCTGCGGCGGGGTCGGCAAAACAAACGTAGAGGTGGGACTAGTGCCTGGGTTGCGTCGCGTCGGCGCCGCCGAGTGCGCGTTCTATCGAGAGAATCTGCTGTTCGAGTTCCTCGATTTTTTCACGCGTGCGCAGCAGCACGCAGCGCTGCACATCGAATTCCTCGCGGCTGACCAGGTCGAGGTCGCGCAGACCCGACTGCAGCGCGCTGCGGAACGTCGCGGTCATATCTTCGCGCGCCTGCTGCAGGCCCGGCGGGACCAGTGCAGCGAGTCGCCGCGCGAGTTCATCGATCGATTGGACGTTGATCATCGCTCACCCATGGCGTCAATGTGGATTGGTACCGTCTGTGTCGCGCGGCCTGTTCCGGCCGACTTCGACGTGAAGCTTTCAATGTCGAACAAACCTTTCAGCGGCGCGTGTGGCATGGGACTTCCGCCATCGCGGCGACGCCTGCGCAAGTCCATGGGGTCGACCGATGGCGTGCGCAAGCGCGCGCCATCGGTCGGAAGCCTCCCTGCGGCGTCGCTCCCTCGACGCACCTCCCCGCACGCACAGTCTAGCCGCGACGCAAAGCGGCGCCAGACGCTGCATTCGTAAACCTTTGTAGGAAAATTCCTACACGGAACGTTCCGGGTATAGTCGCGCCGACGAAAGCAGGAGGTCGTGCCGATGCAAATGGTCATGGCGATCATCAAGCCGTTCAAGCTCGACGAGGTGCGCGAGGCGCTCGCCGAGGTCGGGGTGCAGGGCATCACCGTCACCGAGATCAAGGGCTTCGGCCGTCAGAAGGGCCACACCGAGCTCTATCGCGGCGCCGAGTACGTCGTCGACTTCCTGCCGAAGATCAAGATCGAAGTCGCCGTCAGCAACGATCAGGTCGAACGCGTCGTCGAGACGATTGCGCACACGGCGAACACCGGCAAGATCGGCGACGGCAAGATCTTCGTCTGGCAGCTCGATCGCGTGATTCGCATCCGCACCGGCGAACTCGATGCGGATGCGCTGTAGCGGCGACACGCGCGCGCCCTGCGCCTAGCGCACCAGCATCCACACGCCGAGCGCCGCGAACAGAACGGCAGCGCTGATCCGCGCGGCCTTCAGCGGCAGCTTCGCGGCGAAGCGCGAACCGAGCCAGACCACCGGAACATTCGCGATCAGCATGCCGAGCGTACTGCCGGCGACGACCTGCCACAGCGGATGGTATTCGGCCGCGAGCACCATCGTGGCGATCTGCGTCTTGTCGCCGATCTCGGCGACGAAGAAGGCGATCAGCGTTGCGACGAAGACGCCATGGCTGGCACCGCGCGCGGCGCCTTCCTCGTCGGCCTTGTCGGGAATCAACGTCCATGCGCCGACCGCCAGGAAGCTGAGAGCGACCAGCCACTTCTGCACTTCGGGCGTCAGCCATTGCGCGATCAGCACGCCGAGCGCGCCGGCCAGCGCGTGGTTGACCAGGGTGGCGGCTAGGATGCCGAGACAGATCGGCCATGGCCGCCGGTACTTCGCGGCGAGGATCAGCGACAGCAGCTGGGTCTTGTCGCCGATTTCGGCGATGGCCACCGCAGTGGTCGCAATGAGCAGGGTTTGCATCGGAACTCCGGCGGGCTGGGGAAGAAGGACGCAATGATTCCGCGCAATCCGCCCCAGCCCGGGTCCGGCATGCGAGAACCAAAGGTCTTGCCGCAGGACCCCGCTGATCGCAGGTCCGTCGCGCGCCATGGCGTGTTCGCCAAGTATGTTGACGCGCGTGCCGCAACGTTTCGCTGCGACCGGCTACTCCCCAATGGAGTGGCGCGCAGTGTAGGGACGCGGCGAGGCGTGGGCAAGTCCGTGCATGCGCGGGCCGTTTGGAAAAGGCTGCGGGCTCGCCGTCTGCTGCGCCGTGGCTCACTTAAACTCGCCCCCGACGCCGTCGTCCCACGGCGTTCGCACTGCGGGGAGCGTTGCCGTTGGAATACCGCGCCACCTTCGTCCTCGACGATCTTCACGTCGACCTCGCGCGCCAGCGCGTGACGCGTGCGGGCGTGCCGCTCGACGTTGCCGGCCTGAGTTTCCAGTTGCTGCGCTACCTGCTGCAGCAGGGCGATCGCGTGGTCGGCTTCGACGAACTGATCGAACAGGTGTGGGCGCCGGCGATCGTCAACGAGGAAACCGTCACCCAGCGCATCAGGTTGCTGCGCCAGGCGCTCGGCGACGACGGCCGCAATCCGCGCTACATCCGCTCGGTGCGCGGGCGCGGTTACCAGCTGTGCAGCGCGCCGCACGCGGTGGCCGCCGATGAAGAACGCTCGGCGCCGCCGGCGCGCCGCCTGATCCGGCGTGCGGCGATGATTGCTCTGGCGCTGTGCGCCTTCGGCTTCGGCGCGTGGGCGTTGCGCGCGCATCGCGCGGCATCGAGCAGCGATGCCGCATCGGCGAACGCACCAGACGAACGCTTGCAGCGGGCGAAGTACTACGCGGGCATCGGTCAGAACGAAAACAACGAGCGCGCGATTTCGCTGTACGAAGACGTGCTGCGCGCGCAGCCGCAGGATCTCGCCGCGAGCATCGGCCTCAGCCGCGCACTCAGCGCGCGCATGTGCCTGTACAACGGCGATCCGTCGGAGGCCGCGCGCGCGCAGGCGCTGGCCGAGGCGGCGATTGCGCGTGCTCCGCGCGACAGTCGCGGCCATGACGCGCGGGCCTACGCGTTCGATTGCCGCGGCGACCTCGATGCGGCAATCGGCGAGTACGAGGCGGCCATCGCGCTCGATCCGCCGGCGCGTGTCGACAGTCTCGGCTCGGTCGCGAACCTTTATATGGTCAAGGGCCGTCTGGCCGACGCGCTCGCCGCGAATGTCGCGGTCGAGAAGACGGGCGTGAAGCTGCGCTTCCTCGATCTGCAGATCGCGCGCAATCTCGACCTGCTGGGTTTCTCGAGCGAGGCCGAGCAGCGCTATGCGAAGCTTTTCAGGCTCTATCCGGACAATGTCTTCGGCAACGTCGCCTATCCGCGCTTCCTGTTTGCGCAAGGCCGCTACGCCGAGGCCGAGACGGCATTGGCCGAAGCGCGGCAGCGGCCGCCGCATCCGGACTTGTTCATGCTGGCGGGCGAGATCGCGCTGCTGCGCGGCGATCGTGCGCGGGCGCTGGACGCGTTCACGCAGGCATCGGCGCTGCGGCCGCATCAGAGCCTGCCGCAGACGCTGATGCATGCCTACGCGGCAGTTATCGATGCGGGCTGGCTCGCCGCACGCGCGCAGACGCGGGCGGGCGAGGCGAGTAGCGGCGCTGCCGACGACTGGCTCGAAGTGGCCGTGCTGCGCCTCGCCGGCGCCGACCGCGCGGGCGCGCTCGATGCATTGCGCCGCGCCGTCGAGCGCGGCTTTCGCGATCGGGCCTGGCTGCAGACCACGCCGCTGTTTCGCGCGCTGGGCGACGATCCCGCATTCGCCGGGATCGTCGATGCGATCAGTCGCGCCGTCGCCGACGAACGCGCACATGTGCTGGCGGCCGCGTGGCTGCCCGCCGATTTCGTCAACGCGAAGGCGGCAGCGCCGTCAGGATGAAATCGCGGAAGAGTTCCTGCGACTGCGGGTGGGCGTAGCGCTGGTTGTACGCGGTGCTGGTGACGACGGCGACGAGCTGCCGCTCGGGCAGCGCAAACACATAGTTGCCGCCGTTGCCGCTCATCGCCCAGACCGTGGTGTCCTTGCCCTCGAGCGGGAAATGAAAGCGCCAGAGCAGGTAGCCGTACTCGGCATCGTCGCGTGCCTGCGCGTGCGGCGTCGTGCTCGCCTCTATCCAGTCCTTGGAAACCACCTGGCGGCCATTCCAGCGTCCGCCGTCGACGAGCAGTTCGCCGAGCTTGGCCAGATCGCGGCTGCGATAGCGCGTGCCGCCGCCGCCCATCGCGGTGCCGTCGGGCGAGACGTTCCACTTGACCGCGCTGATGCCGAGCGGCCTTTCCAGCACATCGGCGGCGAAGGCATCGAGGCGCCGGTGCGTTGCGCGTTCGACCACGGCGCCGGCGACGAACGCGCCGGCGGTGCAGTACGAGAACGTGCGGCCGTAGGGACTTTCCGCCGGCTTCTTCATCCACGGCGCGAAACCCTTGATCGGCAGATCGAGCGCGAACTGCAGCCAGTCCTCGCTCACATACATGCGTTCTTCGTTGCCGGACGAAAACGCATTGTCGTCATCGCATTCCCACAGCGAACTCATCGTCAGCAGGTCCTCCAGCACAAAGGCCTGCTTGCGCGGATCGGGCGGCTGCCGCAGCGGCTTGTCCGGAAAATACGCGTAGACCTTCGCCTGCACATTCGCGATCAGGCCGCGATCGATCGCCGCCCCGGCAAGCAGGGCGGTGACGCTCTTGCTGGCCGAGCGGATGTCATTGAGATGGTCGCGCGCGCCGTCGTTGAAGTAGTGCTCGTAGACCAGCGTGCCGTGCTGGGCGACGACGACGCTGGTGATGCCCTTCCAGGTCTGATCGGCGACACGGCCTTCGAGGCCGCCAAACCGGGCCGTGTTCCAGCCGAGCTTCGTCGCATCGCCGACGGGCCAGCCGTCGGCCAGGGTTTCCGGCACCTGGTAGGCGACGGCAGCGCCCGCGCCTGCCGTGAGCGGGCCGAGCAGCAGGGCGGCGAACAGGCCGAACAGTCGATATCGCATGACGCACTCCAATCGAGAGAGGTCGTCAGTTGAGCATTTGCCTGGGTGAAGTACCGGAAAAACGAATGAAGAAGAATGAAGGCGCCGAAAGAGACGTGCCGGTGATCGCGCGGCTTGCGCCATCCGGCTCTCAGTCGACGCTGCGTTTGGCGATTTCCGCCACGAACTCGTCGAGGTCGGTGGTTCCGGTATTGGCGAGCAGGATGATGGTGAGGTCCGGATCGAACAGGTGGAACAACTCGGCCTGCGCGCCCATGATGCGGCCCGGCCGCTTCATCACGCGATGCTTCTTTCCGTTGATCGTGGTGTCGTACGACCAGACGCCGTAGCCGTAGTCGTCGAGTCCCGGCTGGGTCAGCAGGTCGAGCGAGGCCTGGTTGATCAGCTTCAGACCGAACAAGGCGTTGGAGAATGTGAGCAGATCGTCCGTGGTCGAATAGAGGGCGCCGGCGGCGTACCAGTTCTCCGGATAGACCGGCAGGTCGGGCGACAGCGCGTTGAGGTCGTCGCGATGGAAATAGGTATCGGCGAGTCCGGCGACCAGGTCGCTCTGGTGCAGCATGCCGCTGTTTTTCATCTGCAGTGGATCGAGGATGCGCTGCTTGACCACGCGCTCGTACGGCGCGCCAACCAGCTGCTCGATGATCTTGCCGAGAAGGATGTAGTCGCCGTTGTTGTAGTCGAACACCTTGCCCGGCTCGTGGACGAGGTCGCCGCTGCAGAACTTCGCGACCAGCTGGTCGCTGGTGTATGGCGTCTGGTACGCAGGGAGGCCGTCGCGCAGGGCCGTGGCCGCATCGCCGACCTTGTCGAAATTCGGCAGGCCCGAGGTGTGGTTGAGCAGCTGGTGGATCGATACCTTGTCCGCGCCCTGACCGCTGTAGCCGGGCAGATAGGTCTTGATCGGGCGGTCGAGATCGATCCTGCCCTGCTCGCGCAACTGCAGGATCAGGACCGACGTGAACAGCTTCGTGATGGAAGCAATCTTGTATCGGGTCTGCCGGCGATTGGGAACCTGAAACGCGATGTTGGCGAGCCCATAGCTCGCGGCGAAAATGAGCTCCGAGCGTTTCTGAATCAGGATCGAGCCGTTGAAGTCGTGCTGCTTCACGTAGGCCGCGATGAAGTCATCCGGCTGCGCCGCCCGCAGCGTGACATTCGCGGCAAGCAGCCAGGCGGCGATCGACAGGGCGAAGATTTTCATGCGCCGCACTCAGCCGAGCCGCCGCGAGATCGCGAAGAACGCCAGGTTGCCGAGGCCGGTCGCCGCGGCGAGCACGGCAATCACGCCGGGTGTGATTTCGTTCCAGTGGAACGCCTCGATCAGGCCGAAGCCGAGCGCCAGCGCGACCAGCACGATGCCCCAGCGCAGGGAAGCATGCCGGCGCTGCTGCTCCTCGCCGAGCAGGATCGAGCGGATCAGGTCTTCGGAACCGCCGGCCTTCAGCAGGAGGTAGCGCATGCGCGCGTCGACGATCGCCTTGAAGACGTACGTGATGCAGACGAACAGCGCGATCGGGACGAGAATCTGTTGCATGGGCGTGCCTCGGTTCGGTCGGACAGCCCAACAGATACGGCGGACGCGCGCTCGGTTGCAGCCGCCGACGTGCAACCGAGCGCGCCTTGCCCGTATCCGTCACCGGCATGCAAGACTTTCCCCGATGAACGCGGACCGCGAACTCGTCGATCGCGTGCTGGCGAACGCGCCGGGCGCCTTCGAGCGCCTCGTCAGCCAATACCAGGGCCTGTGCTGGCACATCCTGCTGCGCCTGGTGCGCGAACCCGAGGACGCGCGCGAGCTGTGCCAGGAAGCTTTCCTGCGCGTGCATCAGTCGCTGCATCAATACCGCTACGAGAGCGCGCTGAAATCCTGGATCGGCCGCGTCGCCTATTCGGTCGGGCTGCGCCATCTGGAGCGCCAGCGCCTGCCGCTGGCCGAGTCGTCGGGAGCCGCGGACGAATCCGCGCTGCTCGAAAACGTCGCCGACGGCTTCGACCTCGAAGCCGCCTGGGCCGACACCGAGACGCAGCGTCGCCTGCACGCCGCGATCGACGCACTGCCGCCGCTGCAGCGCACCCTGCTGACGCTTTATCATCTCGACGAACTGCCGCTCGCCGAGATCGCCGGGATCACCGGCCTCGCGGTCAACACGATCAAGAGCCATCTGTTCCGCACGCGCCTGCGCCTGCGCGAACGCCTCGAACCCACGCTGGAAACGGCCGCATGAACATGTCCCGCCTACCCGACGACGATGAAATCGAGCGCGAATGGCACGCGCAGGAACACGCGCTGGCACAGGAGCGCCGCGGCCTCGACGCTGCCGCCGACGCGGCCGGCGTGCAGCGCTACCGCCTGCTCGCGCGCGCGCTGCGGCAGCCGCCGGTGGATCTCCTGCCGGCCGATTTTGCGCGTCGCGTCGCCGCCCGCGCGGCCGCCGACGCCGCGCCCGTGGCCGGCGCCCACGCACGCTTCGAGTGGCGCCTGCTGCAGGGGATGATCGGCGTGTTCGGGCTCGTGGCGGCTGCGGTGATCGCGACCTACGGCGCCGACTGGCTGCCGGCGCTGTCGGAAGCCATGCGCCTGGGCCGCCTCCCCGGCGAACGCTGGCTGTTCGCGCTGCTCGCCTGCGTCGGCGCGAGCATCGCCGCGCAGCGTGTCCGTCCGCTGCGCGACCGCTGACTGCGACCCTTCGCGTGCCGTGAGCGCAGCCGCCGATTGACAGGCGTGCAGCGGCAACGCATATCGGACCGATGGATTCCCCTGTTTTCCGCTTCGGCGGCTTCCGGCTCGACCCGGTCAAGCGCGAACTCTGGCACGGCGACGAACTCGTCGACGTGCCGGCGCGCGTCTTCGCCTGCCTGCTCTACCTGATCGAACACCGCGAGCGCGCGGTCGACCGCGCCGAACTCATCGATGCGGTCTGGCGCCGCGCCAACGTGTCCGACACGCAGCTGTTCCAGTTGATTCTGCGCGCGCGCCGCGTGGTCGGCGACGAGGCCGAGCGTCAGCAGAGCATCCGCACGATCGTCGGCTTCGGCTATCGCTGGGTAATGCCGACGGAGAATGTCGAGGCGGGCGCCGCACCGGTATCCGCCACGGTCGACGCCAGTGCCGAATCGGCATCCGCAGACCTTGCGCCGCACCCGCCGCGCGCCGACGGCGAAGCGCCGCACCGCCGGCGGCGACCGGCGATCGTGCTCGCCGTGGCCGCGGTGCTGGCGCTTGCCGCGGTCGCGGTCCTGGTCTCGCTGCGCACGAGCGAATCGATGCGCGAGCCTGCGGCCGCGGCCGCTTCCGGCGCGCGCATCGCGGTGGTTCCGTTGCGCGTCGACGATGCGGCCGATGCCGCCTGGGTGCGCCTCGGCGGCATGGATCTGATCGCCGATCGGCTGCGTCGCGCCGGCCTCGCCGTGCAGCCGAGCGAGGCGACCCTGGGTGTCGTGATGACGGCCAAGACCGACGGCGATGGCGGTGCCGACAGACTGCGCCGCAGCGCCGGCATCGGTTTGATCGTGGATGGCGAAGTCGGCCATGTCCGCTCGGCCTGGACCGTCGCCTTGCAGGCGAGCGCGCAAGGCACGGTGCCGCTGCATGCCAGCGCGACCGATGCCGATCTCATGCTGGCGTTGCGCGGCGCGAGCGACAAGCTGCTGCTCGCACTCGGACGCAGCGCCCCCGCCGATTCCATTGGCGCCGCGCTCGCCGAGGTATTGCAGCGCGCACGCGCCGCCCTGCTCGCCGACGATGCCGGGCAGGCGCGCAGCCTGCTCGAACAGGCACCGCCGGCGCTGCGCGCCGATGCCGAACTGCGCCTGCTGCTGGCTCAGGTCGAGGCGCGCCAGGGTCATTTCGATGCCGCCGAGAAGATCCTCACCCAGTTGCTGGACGAATCCGGCGGCAGCGACGATGCCTACCTGCGAATGCGCGCCCTGATCGCGCGCGGCGCGGCGCGCATCCCGCTCGATCATCTGCTCGAAGCGAAAGGCGATTTCGACGCGGCGCTGGAGGTTCCCGGCGCCGCTGCATTCGTGCACGCGCTCGGCGATGCCTATGTCGGGCGCGGCGCGACCGGCACCTTGCGCAACGACTATGCGGCGGCGGCCAATGACCTCGGCCGCGCGCGCGTCCTGCTCGCGCAGAGTGGCGATGCGCTCGCCGTCGCGCGCGTCGACCTCGAACTGGCCTTGCTCGATTCCACGCGCGGTGCCATGGCGCAGGCCGGCCCGCGCTACGAACAGGCGGCACGCCAGTTCGAGGTGTTCGGTGCGATCCGGCCGCTGAAGAGCGCGCTGATCGGCCTGCAGGACGTACAGGTCGACCAGATGCAGAACCAGGCCGCGCTGGCGACCAGCGAGCGCGCCTGGGCGGTCAGTTCCGCCTCCGGCGATCCGTTGCTGCGCCGCGTGCTGTCGCTGATGCGCGCGCGCATCCTGCTCGCCTGCGGGCGTTTTCGCGAACTGCACGAGCTGATCGAGCAGATCGGCAAGGGCGACCAGTCGTACCTGAGCGCCTCGCGCGACGACGAACGCCTGCGCGTGCTGCGCACCGAGCTTGCGTTGCGCGAAGGCCGCGGCGACGACGCGGCGCGCGAAGCCGCCGCACTGCCGACGGCGCGGCTCGCGGACGACGCCGATGACACCCTGCGCGCGAAGGCCGCCTTGTGGCGCCAGCGCGCCCTGCCGCCGACGCCGGCCGCACCGGGTGCGGCGATCGCCCCTTCGCCGCGGACCGATGCCGGTTCCCGGCATGGCGCCCCCTACCGCCGCCTCGCCGAAGCCGAGCGCGCACGTGCACTCGATCGCTGGGACGAGGCGGAACCTGCCTATCAGCAGGCGCTGGCCTCCGCCGACGGCATCGGCGTTCCGCTGGCGACCGCGATCGTGATCGAATCCTACGTGCCCGCCCTGATCGAACGCGACCGCCTCGCCGACGCGGCGGCCCTGGCCGGTCGCATCGGTGCCTGGGCGGCGGACGACTTCGACTGCGCGCTGCTGCAGCTCCGCCTCGCCCATGCCCTCGGCGAACGCACGGCGTGGGAGACGGCGTTGGCGAACGCGCGCCGCCTCGCCGGCGAACGCGCGATTGCGCCGGAACTCATCCTCGCGCCGGCGGCCCGCGCGGCGCGTTGAGGCGCTCAAACCGCGCTGCGAAGCCGCGCGGAAGCCGATCGTAAGGCGTTTGGAATGGACGCCGCCGTATGCGCGCCATACAAGTGTGCTGCATTCCGACGTCGCGGTCGTTGCCGCGCGTGCGTGCCGGCGGACCCGATCCGCATCCTTCATTTCCTGCGAAGACCCCATGAATCGACTCCGTGCTTTCCGGTTCGCCGTGACCTCGTTCGCCACGTTCCTGCTGGCGGCCACTGCCGCCCACGCCGCCGGGCCGGCATCGCGCTCGGGCAGCGCTGCCGTCGCGCAGCATCAGCCCGCGCGTCCGCTGACGACCGCCAGCCCGCTCGCATGCGCCGACGCGCTGTTCGCCAATGGCCTCGACGACGCCTCGCGCGGCGTCTGCGGCAATGGTGCGGTGACGGTGTATACCGATCGCGCGGCGTTTCTCGCGGCACTCGCGCCCGGGTACATCGAGAATGCGTTCACCGATGTGCCGCCGGGCACCAGCTTGCCCCTGCCGTACGCCGACGGCGGCTTCGACTACATGGTCTTCACCGAGTTCTTCGGTTCCAGCGGCGGCCTCTACAACGGCCAGGGCTACATCTCGACCGATCGGGTGACCGACCAGATCTGGGTCTCCACCACGGTGGACGACGCGCCGATCGGTGCGATCGGCGGCAACATCTGGCCGTCGGATTTCCGGCTGCAGCCGACCCCGGGCACG
>DASWPR010000449.1:0-4603 GCA_036398455.1 Dokdonella sp. | reverse complement strand
TGATCGAGACGGCGTGCCTGGCGCCCTCGGTCGGCCTCAGCCAGCCCTGGCGTTTCGTCATCGTCGATGACGCCGCACGCCGGCAGGCCGTGCTGGAGAATTTCACCGCCTGCAACGCTGATGCGCTGGCCAGCTACAGCGGCGATCTGGCGCAGCTTTACGCCACGCTGAAACTCGAAGGCCTGCGTGAGGCGCCGGCCCATCTCGCGGTCTATGCCGATCGCGCGACCGAAGTTGGCCATGGCGTCGGCCGTCGCACCATGCCGGAAATGGCGGATTATTCGGTGGTGGCGGCGATCTCGACGCTGTGGCTGGCGGCGCGTGCGCAGGGCATCGGCGTCGGCTGGGTCTCGATCCTCGATCCCGCCGGCGTCACCGCCGCGCTCGAGGTGCCTGCGGACTGGCGGCTGATCGGCTATTTCTGCATCGGCTATCCGCAGACCGAAACCGACAGCCCCGAACTGGAGCGGATCGGCTGGGAACAGCGCCGCCCGGGGGCCGATTACATCCTGCGGCGCTGAGATTTCGCACTTGCGATGGTGAACCGGCGTGATGACATGACATCGATGATCCAGCGTATCCTGCCCGCCATCGTCTTCGTCATAGCCGCGCTGCTCGCGCCGGCGCCCGTGGTTGCGCAGATCGTGCCGCCCGGTAACGCGCTGCTACTGCCACCGCCGCCGGCACCCCCGCCGCCGCCGAGCATGGCCGTTCCGGTGGTGCCGAAACTGGATACGCCGGCGTCGACGCCGACCGCGCGACCGTCACGCCGCTCGTTCGGTGATCGCATCACGCAGTGCCTGGACGACGGCGCCGCCAGCGGTCTCAATCCCAGCGACCGCGCCGCCTATTCGCGCGCCTGCGCCAACCGGTAGGTCTATTCATGCTCGGTGAAGCTCGATCATTTGTCCCGGACGCGATGCAGCACGCAGTGCTGCTTCGCAGAGCCGGACCGCCAAAGGCTCCGGCATCTGGTACGGTCCCGGCTCTGCGGAGCAGCGTTTCACGCTGCGCCGCGTCCGGGACAAGAGCCTGCCGGTTGGCCTGATGGCGAGCTTCCGCTAGGTTGCCGGCATCACGGGATGTGGAAACGCGATGCGCGAATTGTTTGACGAAGTGTACGGGCAGGGCGGACTGGAACCGGAAGAGGCGGTGCGCCAATCGACGCGCGGACCGCAGCGCAAGCGCTTTTACGCACGCGCCGATATGGTCGAAACGCCGGATGGATTTGCGATCACGCTTGACGGCAAGACCGTGCGCACGCCGTCGCGAAAGCCGCTGACGGCGCCCGAGCGTAGCATCGCGGAAGCGATCGTTGCCGAATGGGAGGCGCAGCGGGACACCATCAATCCGACTTCGATGCCGCTGACGCGGCTCGCCAACAGCGTCATCGACGCCGTCGGCGACAGCGTGGAAGCGGTCGCCGACGACATCGCAAAATACTTCGGCACCGATCTATTGTTCTATCGCGCCGGCCATCCCGAGGCGCTGGTCGCGCGCGAGGCGCAGGCGTGGGATCCCGTGTTGTTCTGGGTGGCCGAGGATTTCGGCGCGCACTTCCTTCTGGCCGAGGGCATCATTCATGTGCAGCAGCCAGCGGCCGCGATCGCGGCCGCACGCGCGACGCTGCCGCACGATCCCTGGACCATTGCCGCGCTGCATCTGGTGACGACGATCACCGGCTCGGCCTTGCTCGCGGTGGCGCTGCTGCGCGGACGGCTCGATGCCGACCAGGTGTGGTCCGCGGCCCATGTCGACGAGGACTGGAACATCGAGCACTGGGGCATCGACGGGGAGGTGGCGTCGCGTCGCGCCGCCAAGCTGGTCGATTTCCGCGCCGCTGCCGGCGTGATCAAGGCGCTGGCGCCGCGCACCGGATTAACGGGGAGTTAAGCACGTCGCACTACCGTTGCAGAACCTCTGTCCGGTGCGCGCGTCATGGTGGTTGCCGTCAACCCTATCTCTCCAGTCATCGCTGTCACCGGCGTGCAGGGGGATGTCGGCTTCCGTTCGGGCAGCGTGATCGTGGCGCGCGTGGTCAAGATCCTGCCCGACAACCAGGTTCGCATCGCCATCGGCAATGTCGCCGTCGATGTTTCCTCCGAAGTGCCGTTGCAGCCCGGCCAGACTTTGCGGCTGGCGGTATCGCAAAGCGCCGACGGCGTTCGCCTCGCGGTGGTGACGCCGCAATTGACTTCGACCGGAACGCCGCAGGACAGCGTCACGCTGGCGCCCGAGGCGCAACTGACGCTGGCGAAGGTGCTGACGACCGCCACGGTGACGCTGACCGCGCCGGAAGCTTTCGCGGTATCCACCGCGGCGCAGGTCGCGGTAACGCAGCAGGCCGGACTGGCCACGCTGTTCGCCAATCTCGGTGATGCCGCGTCGCTGCCGAACCTGCCGCTGCCGTTGCAGCAGGCGATAGCCAACCTCCTGGCGCAGCGTCCGCCGCTCGACGGTCGCTTGACCGGCGACGAGGTCAAGGCCGCGTTCCAGAACTCCGGCCTGTTTCTGGAGACTTCGCTGGCCTCGGGCGTCGTACCTTCCGCAACGATGCCGGACATGAAGGCCGCACTGATTGTGTTTCGCCAGTTGCTGTCGAACGCGCTCGGCGGCGGCGTCGAGACCAATGGCGCGGCGGCATTCGTCGCGATATCGGAGCAGGCGATGCCATCGCCGCTCGGCGTCAACGTCGCGGCATCGGCGCAACCTGCGACCGAGCAGCCCGCCGCAGCCGCAACGCTGGCGCCGTCGATCACGCCCGAAATACTGGCGCAGGATGACCTGCTGCAGCAGGCCGGTCTATTCGCCACCGAAGACTTTGCCGACTTTAGCAGCAAGGCGCAGATCATTCCGCCGGCGGCGAGTTCGCCGGAAGCCGCTGCGCGCGTCGCAGCCAGCGGCGCCACGCTGAGTCTGCTGCAGGAAGCACTGCAGACACCGCACCTCGCCGGCAATGGTCTCGATCCCGTGCTGGATGAGGGCGCGCTGCTCGATCTGGTGTCGCCGAAGGCCAAGCCGTCGTTGTCGCAGCAGCCCGACCTCGTGGTTCGCAGCAATGTGCCGCCGCCGCCGTTGCGCGGCGCTTTGCCGACCGCGCAGCCGATGCCGCTATCGACGCTGCCGCAGAACGCGCCGCTGTCTGCAGCGCTGCATCATCTGCTCGCCGATACCGATGCCGCGATCGCACGCCAGACGCTGCTGCAGGTCGCCTCCTTGCCCGATCGCGTCGACAGCTCGGCGCCGCGGCTGGATGCGACATCGCCGCGGTGGAATTTCGAGATTCCCTTCGCGATGCCGAACGGCACTGCCGTGGCACAGTTCGAGATTTCCCGCGATAGAGGTCAGGACAGCGCGGCAGAGGCGGCACAGCGGGTGTGGCGCGCACGGTTCTCGCTCGACGTCGAGCCGGCTGGTCCGGTGCATGCGCTTGTCTCGCTCAGCGGCGACAAGACCTCGGTGCGGATCTGGGCCGAACGCCCGGCGACCGCCGAGCAATTGCGCGCCGGCAGTTCGCAGCTCAGCCAGGCGCTGGTCCGTGCCGAATTGCAGCCCGGCGACATCGTGATCCAGGACGGCGCGCCGGTTCAGCCCGCACCGGCCGCCGCCGGCCATTTTCTGGACCGCGCGCTATGATCATCGTCGAGCCCAAGCGCCAGATCGCAGTCGCGCTGCATTACGACAAGACCGGCGCGCCTGTTGTCGTCGCCAAGGGCAGGGGCACGCTGGGCGCCAAGATCATCGAAGTCGCGAAAGCCCACGATATTCCGATCGAGGAAAACGAGGTGCTGGCCGGGGCGCTGTCCAACGTCGATATCGGCGAGGAAATCCCCACCGAACTCTACAAGGCCGTCGCGGAAGTGCTGGTGTTCGTGCTGCGGCTGTCCGGACGCGTGCGCTGACGCGCTGTCATGATTCCACCACGATGCCCGGCGCATCTGCACGCTCCATTGTTCACAGGTGCCCCGTGATCACTCGCCGCCACGCGCTCGGCCTGCTCGCTGCGACGGCCATTTCGCCGGCATTCGCCTATGTCGCGCCGCAGCGCAGCGAAATTCGAGACAGCCTGGCCAAGCGCTTCACCGACGCCGGCACCATTGGTACTTTCGTCGGCTACAAGACCGACGACTACCTGATTGTTGCCAGCGACAAGGACCGCTCCGGCGAGGGCAAGTTGCCGGCCTCGACCTTCAAGATCCCGAACTCGCTGATCGCGCTGGAAACCGGCGTGGTAGGCGATCCCGATAAGGACGTGTTCAAGTGGGACGGTGTCAAACGCGAGATCGAAGCGTGGAACAGGGATCACACGCTGCGCTCGGCGATAGCTGTCTCCGCGGTGCCGGTCTATCAGGAGATCGCGCGCCGCATCGGTGCCGAGCGGATGCAAAAATACCTGCATGATTTAGACTACGGCAATGCGGATATTGGCGGCGGCATCGACCAGTTCTGGCTGACTGGCGCCTTGCGCATCGATCCGATCGAGCAGGTCGATTTCGTCGATCGCCTGCGCCGCGGCGTGCTGCCAGTGTCGAAGCGCAGCCAGGACGTGGTGCGTGACATCCTGCCGATGACGAAGGTCGGCGATGCCACCATTCGCGCCAAG